>JAFDEE010000127.1 GCA_019310525.1 Deltaproteobacteria bacterium
TCCAGGCGCGCCCTGAACCTCTCCATATCAATCCGGTCGTCCCGGACGGCGTTGTGGGCCAGGCGGAAAAGCAGTTCGCTGTCCACCTGGGCGAAGCGTCGCAGTTTGAACCGACGGAAAAGGTAGTCGGCGTTGTAGATCGTGCCGTTGTGCCTGCCTGCCGCGCTGCGCAGCGGCGCAGGCAGGGGTTCCGATGATGTCGCCGGCCCGAATCGGATGGTTGTTACGGTTGACGCGCTCATCCCCGCGGGTGTGCCACCGGGTGTGTCCGAGCAGGATCGTGGTGCGATTGTCGATGCCGGACAATACCTCCTGATATGCCTTGTCCGTGACGAACTGCCCGGCGCGCGCCGGCCGTTTGAAGAGCCGGTGTTCGCCGTCGCGGTTGAGCCAGGCGATACCCGTGGCGTGAGGACCCCTGCATTCACTCATGACCAGCAGCCGCGTGAAGAGCCATGCCAGGTACTCCCGTTCCTCGGCACAACGCCGTTTTTTCCCGAAGATGACTCCTGCCAATCCGCACATCAGGGCTTCCCTCCCTGGGCTTCGACAATGAAGCCCCGGACAATTCGGCAGGACAGCCGAATTGTGTGGCCCGGCCTCCGTGGGAGATTCCGCCTTGGTGGCGGTTTGTTGTTTGGGTTTGGGTCTTCCTCGCTTGAATGCCGAGTCACCCGGCAAAGCGGCAAGAAGATGTTTGCGCGCGGTCTTGACCACGGCTTGCGAGCGAAGCGAGCAAACGGGGCGCGAGCCCGAAGGGCGAGTCCGAAGGATGTCACTCGCGAAGCGAGGCCGCAACTCGTCGCCGATGAGCCCGAGGTGCAGGAGGAAAACCCTGAAGTCGTACCGGGCGCTCTGCGGGTCAAAGCTGCGTTTGCGGCTGGAGGCGGCCCGACCGGTGCGAGCCGCACGAACAATATTGCGGCAGGACAAATTTGATACTGTCCCGAAGCATGTCAGTTACACAGAAGCTTTTGGAGCGAGCACAAATATGGGAGCGGCCCTGCCGCCCTTGGCGGCTACGGCCAGGACCAGCTGGATGTAGGCTCGAACCTTGTCCACTTGGCGGACCTCACCGCCTACCACCGAGTGGATGGCCCGGGCCACGCGCTCCCGTGTTCGTTTGACCCTGGATTCCCGGATAGTTGTAACGAGGTTGACAAAACATAGAGGCCTCTGAAGTGTCAACTCGGCAAGTTTTTATCAAAATCAACCACTTGCGGTTGCAACCTGTTAGTATGGGAATTCGATCCTCTCGCTGTACATCGTTATAACTCTGCCGAGTATAACGATGAAAAACAGAGTGATTATTATTATCATAATTATTTGTAATATTAGATGGTTATTAATATTATTGCCGCATTTATCCGAGAATGCAGGATAAAAGGAATTGCCCAACCGGACGAGCTTCGGACTTCGTCCTTCGATGCGGAGAATCAGGGGACGAACAGAGAATTAAGGCCAAGAAAAGAGGGGAGAATCAGGCGGGTGGAGAACGGGTCCGGAAAGATGTGAAACTGGCGCAAACCCTTTGAAAACAAGGGGAAAAAGAAAACCCGTCGTCCCGGAGAAGACCTGCGGAGAGACGGGTTGTCTTTTAACAAAATGGTGGAGCTGATGGGGATCGAACCCACGACCTCATGAATGCCATTCATGCGCTCTCCCAGCTGAGCTACAGCCCCAAAATCTGAATTGGAATATTAACAGCGGCCCTTTTTCCTGTCAATATCATATTGACATTTTGTGAAGGTTTTACATAAAATACCAAATTATCCCATGTGCCGGAGTGGTGAAACTGGTAGACGCGCTGGACTCAAAATCCAGTGGTCCTTGCGACCGTGAGAGTTCGAGTCTCTCCTCCGGCACCACTTTCCCTACCTATACCCTCAGACCTTACCAGCGGTTCATGAGTTCTTCTCCACGTCGTTTCGCGACCTCTTCCTGGAGCAGTTCGAAGCGCTGGCCGATGATGGAGAGCAGTTTTTTCATGACTTCGTAACCCAGTTCCGGGTCCTTTTCAAAAAGCCCAGTAAGACAGTCCCTCCCTACCTTGATGACCCGGCACCGCCTGGAATCGCAAAAGGCGGAGAGCGTGTACCGGTATGGGGGTGCCAAGCTCGACCATCCGAAAACCCCGGCTTCGGAAAGGGATGAGAGGGGTTTGTCCCCGGCAGAGGAGCCGTCCCCCGATTCCTTCTCTTGAAGACCAACTTGGCCATCCAGGACAATCCACAGGTTGGAGGCTTCTTCCCCTGCCCCGAATAACTTCTCGCCCCGGCGGTATTCCACTTCTTCACAACAACCCTGAACGGCGGTCAAGCGCTCGTCGTCAAGGTCTTGGAAAAGGTCAACCTTTTCGAGGAAATCGAGACTGATCATGGGTTCCTCTCCTTTCGCTCACTGGGAGCGGCTTGGCTTTTCATCATATGGATCATCCGCACTGGTACGGCAGCCTTTAACAGGCCCGGAGGAGGGTCGCCGCCCCCGCACCGCATGGATGCCTGACTGTGCCGCACCGGTGCCCGTGTCTATCTCAAGAGCAAATCGGATTGGACTTGCCCCTCCAGGATATGGCGTCTAAAGACCCGGCGCATCTTCTCAGGGTCCATCTTCTGGTAAATGACCGGCTCTTCCCCTTCGATCTCGACCGTCACGTTTGGTTCCGTGTCACATCGGCCGATGCATCCCGCGCTTTCCACCTGAATATCTTCCCGACCGCTCCGGGGAAGCTCCTCCATGAGGGCCTTCATGACTTCACGGGCACCGGCGGCGATTCCGCAAGTGGCCAAGTGGACCTTGATCTTGATCTGTGCATAGGGAGCGGCCGTTGCCGATTCCTGCAATTGCTGGAACCGCTTGCTGATAACGGCGGCCAGGTTGGTCATCACCCGGTAGCCCACGCGAAAATCACTCTCGAAGAGTCTGAGCAGGGAATCCTTCCCAAGCCGAAGCACGGTACAGATATCCTTGGCACAGTAAGCGGACAGTCTGTATCTGTATGGGGGTACGAAGCTCGACCATCCCAGGGCCTCTCCAGGGGAAACGGAGGAAACGGTGAAGATTTCGGGATGTACGCGACCCGGCAATTCAGAACACAGGTCAATCTGCCCATCGACCAGGATCCACAGGTCCGTGGCCTCATCCCCTTCACTGAAGAGTTTTTTTCCCTTCAAGTACTGCTTCTCTTCGCCTTCCTGTTGAAAGGGGATGAGTTGGTCTTCCTCAAGGCCTTTGAAAAGATCTACGGATTTCAAGAAATCAAGGCTAATCATGGGCCCCTCCTTTTCTGGTTCCCAAAAACACGGCAAGTCTCCTCTTCTCCGGTATCGCCGTGCAGTTGCCTTCAGGCTTTTTCTTCACGGGTCGTTGTCGGCCGCGACCGGGGTAAACCCTTCCCCAAGACCCGTGGGCGATTTTCAACAATCGTTCTCCTTTTCTCTTCAAGCTGCCTTTGATTCCATCCCCCGGGTATCTCCGGCAATGGGATCAGACCGGGGGATATCCATGGTGTAGCAGGTCCGGCCGCAGTTGAGACACCTGCGGCTTTCTGCAAGGGCTGCCTCCTCGGTGAGGACCTGGTCGACCTCGACGAAGGAGTGGATCCTTTCCTCAACCGGAAGCTCCTCCATGGGGGAGCGGGGCGTTTTCACGATACCCTCGACTTGTTCGAATACCGATTCTTCGATCAGTTTTTTGCCCAGCTCTCCGGGTTCGGTCCGAACTTCTTCGCCCATGAGGTATTGGTGAATGGAGCGGGCGGCACGCCGGCCTCCGCCGATGGCTTCAACAACCAGTGAGGGCCCGGTGGCGGCGTCCCCTGCGGCGAAGATGTATGGGATGTTGGTCTGGAGTGTGTGAGGATCCACCTCGATGGTGTTCCACCGGGTGGTGCGTAATTCCGCGAGTCGCGTCTGGGCCTTTTCCGTGAAAGTGACCTTGGGAGACTGGCCGATGGCAGCAATGACCATCTCGGTTTCAAGTTGGGTCTCTGACCCCTCTACGGGCACGGGCCTGCGTCTTCCGCTGGCATCCGGGGGCCCAAGTTCCATTTTCTGGTACTCCAGGTGGGTCACCTTTCCACTCTCATTTCCTATGATGCGGGTTGGAGCCGAGAGGAAGAGAAATTCGATGCCTTCGGCCTCTGCGGCCTCTATTTCCACCTCGTTGGCCGGCATCTCCTTGCGGGTTCTCCTGTATACAAGATAGACCTTTTCAGCACCTAATCGCAGGAGGGTTCGGGAGCAGTCGATGGCGGTGTTTCCTCCACCGATGACGGCCGCAACCCTAGGGATGGGAACCGATTCGCCCTTCCCCACCCTGGCCAGAAAGTCGATCCCGGAGTAACATCCTTCAAGGTCTTCCCCTTCCACCCGCAGGAGGGAGTCTTTCCAGGCCCCAATACCGAGGAAGAGAGCATCGTAACCGACAGCGATCAGGGAGGAGAGATCAAGGTCCAGACCGAATTCTACGTTGGTGTGGCACTTAATTCCCAGGTTGAGGATTCCCTCGATCTCCCAGTCCAATACCTTTTTAGGAAGCCGGTATTCCGGAATTCCGTAACGGAGCATACCTCCCAATTTCGGCATGGCCTCGAAGATGGTCACCTCGTGCCCCAGTCTCCGCAGAAAATAGGCGCAACTGAGCCCCGCCGGACCTCCTCCGATGACAGCCACACGTTTGTGGGTCGAAGGGGCGACGGGGATGGGAAACCGCTGTCCGGTCATCATTTCATAGTCGGCCACGAAACGTTTCAACTGGTTGATGGATACGGGTTCATCCTCGATTCCCCTTCGGCAGTTGGTCTCGCAAGGGTGGGGACATACCCGGCCACAGGCCAGAAGCAGGGGGTTTCTTTCCCGGATGGTTCGCACAGCTCCCTTGTAATCTCCCTTGCGGATCTGGGAGATGTAACGTGGGATATTGATCTCAGCAGGGCAGGTCTGCCTGCAGGGTGCGAGACACTCATCCTCCCGGTTGAAGTGCAAGAGGCGCTCAGAAGCTGTTTTGACCTTAAGAATGCCTTTTGGACAGGTACGCGCACAGACGCCGCACCCGACGCATTTGTCCTCGTTCACCACGGGATACCCTTCAGGCCCCATTTCCAGGGCCCCGAAAGGACATGCCCGGACACAGTCTCCGAAGCCCAGGCATCCGATGTCGCACTGGCGCTGACCACCGTAAAGGAGAGTCTGGGCTCTGCAGGATTCGGCTCCTTGGTACAGGTATTTCACCGGCGCTCGCTCACCCCCTGAACAGGGATTGCATGCAGTGGCAGGCTCGGCGACGCCCGCATCCAATCCCATGATTGCGGAAACCGCCATGGTGGTTTCAGGCCCGCCGACCACGCAGACATTCGGTTGCGCCTTTCCCTCCACCACGGCGACGGCGGCAGCGGAACACCCTGCAAACCCACACCCGCCGCAGTTGGCACCTGCCAGAGCATCTTCGACCAGTTCGATGCGGGGATCCTCATCTACGTGGAATACTTTTGATGCGATACTCAGCATGAGGCCGCAGACAGATCCAACGACAGACATTATAACGATTGCGGTTATCATGGTATCTCCCTCAAGACATCTTGGTGCTTCATTCCCAGAGAACCCGAAAATCCGATACTAAAACAACACTCGAACCCATCTGTCTCCCTTCGTGCACATTTATGGAATCGTTTTCCGGGGATCCCACATGCTGATTCTTCTCTTCATCGAAATCCATGGCATGCGGTAAATTTTTGCCCAGTACGATATACAAGGGAAAACGGTGTTTTCCTGCCGGGAGGTGTCGTTTTGCACCTTTATCCATACCAGGGATCCTCTGCCCATCAGAGGTTGTGAAGTCCCGGCATCTCCATAAGGGAATCTTCACGCCGAAGGATCCCCGGGCAGGCTCCCGGGGGAAAGGAGGTATTGCGAGGCAGGTCGTAAATTGAGACCTTTGAAAAACGCCCCCTTTTGCCCAATTGCGGCGTCAGGCTCAAATTTCAATCCTCAAAATACTAAATGTATTCCTGCGGTTGAAATTTTCGCCTTCCTTGAACTT
>JAFDEE010000128.1 GCA_019310525.1 Deltaproteobacteria bacterium
CCCGTCACTAACCCCTTGAAATAACCAGGCCGGGAGACTCGGGAACGAGGGAAAGATCCCCATGCCCCTTCCGTTTCCATAACACCCGGTGAGTACTTCAATTCGGTACCGACCTCCAAAAGGCCGATGGCGCCTTTTCTTTCGTTCGGAGGCTCCCGGGCTGGTGTTTTCAGCGGCTTCCCCCACTGATAATCCCGCCGGTCACTTCAGAAAAGGGGCCATCGGCCCTTGTTCGAGTCATCCTTCCAAGGAGAAAAAGACCGAAAACATAAAACCCAAATTATGCATGACAAATTTTGAAAGAAGTCATTTGTTTAATGATTATATACGGTTGTACATCTTTTCAGATCAGATTACATTCACCAAAAAGGTGCAGTCAGGAAACATCAAATTTATTCAAAATTTGTCACCCTTCGGGATTGCCGATTTTGCCGAATCTGCTGCGTTGTAAGGCGCTTGAAGTACTAAAGTAGTCTGGGGTACCTTACGCCTTGCATCTTCGGCAAACTTGGCAATTGCATAATCCGGGTTAAAGCATTGGTACTCGAGAATTTCAACTGTAACTGAACCCCATGCCCCTTCAATAAAATTCAATTAGATATCGCAACACGCCTCTCTGTTCCGCCGGCCCACAAAGAAACCTGAATTTGAGAGTAAACGTTATACATAGGTATCCATCTGATTTTATTATAAATAAATAGCAAAATAATTATATTTGGGGCAATTATGAAATATGCTATCATCCCGTCGAGGTGGATTGAAGGGCCTATTTTGGACCTATCCACCGGTAAGAGATGAAAATATGTATAGAGCCCAACTCAGTTGGAGACCCGTGGCCGTCCTGTTGGGCCTCTCGCTCGTTTGGGGCGCCAACATGGCCATTGTAAAAATCGGAACCCTGGAAATCTCCCCCCTGTTCATGGCGGGAATTCGCTCCCTTGTGGCTGCTTTCTGCCTCTATGCCTGGATGAAGTTCAAGAAAATATCCCTTTACCCTTCGAAGGCCGTTCTCATCCATGGAGTCGTGATCGGGGCCATGTTCGGCACGGAGTTCGGACTGGTATATGTGGGGCTCCAGCACACAACGGCATCCAGGACCTATGTCCTTCTTTACTCAGCCCCCTTTTTCGTGGCCCTCGGAGCTCATTTTTTCCTGAAAGGTGATCTGCTCAATTCCTGGAAGGTTTCGGGCCTTATCTTGGCCTTTTGCGGAGTCGTCCTGCTTTTCATCGGTGACATGGGAAATTTCGGTCCCGGCGCACTTTCAGGCGATATCATGGCGCTCCTGGCGGGGGCCCTGTGGGGGGGCACCACTGTTTATATCAAGAGATTCATGGCCGATCGAACGATTCCCTTGCAGACCCTATTTTACCAGGTGTCCTTTTCTGCTCCCCTGTTGCTCGGCATGGGTGTGCTGTTGGAGAATCCCCTGATTTCAGGTTTCTCCCGGATGACTGCCTTCTCGGTGTTCTACCAGTGTATCATTATCGCCTTCCTGAGTTACCTGGTTTGGTTCGAATTGATCCACCATCATCCAGTAAGCCTTCTCCATGGTTTTTCTTTTTTTACACCGGTCTTCGGCGTCTTCCTGAGCGGCGCTTTGATGTTGGGGGAAATCATGAACCCGAAGCTTTTAGCAGCCCTTGGGCTTGTGAGCGTGGGAATGGTCCTGGTGAACCGCAAACCAGCCCCCCGGGTTATCCCGTCAAATCGAGACCTTTGAACCTGAATCTTGCATAAACAATTTTGAACCCAGATTATCCATGCCAAATTTTGAAAGATGTTATTTCTTTACTCCTGGAAGGTTGGCTCGGGCAGGGGCCGATGGCCCCTTTTGGAGACTGGTATGGAATTGAAGTGCTTGCCGGATTAGACTGAAGGGACATGTAGATCTTTTCTTCGTTCCCGGTCTCCCGGCCTGGTTATTTCAAGAGGTTAGTTGGATCGTTTTTTTTGTGTAGGGTTCAAGGATCCAAGGGTTCAAGTGGCCGAGTGATTGTTGAAGAACCGAATAAGCTGGCCTCAATGCATTTCACTTGACCCCTTGGCCCCTGGGCCCCTAAAGCTATCGGCTTCAGCCGATAGTAGGTTATTGGTTGGGAAACTCATCCGTGCCAGATATGCTTTCGTGGATGGGCACAAACTAGATGGAAGCGGCGTTGTGCATAAGGGCCGATACCTTTCCTTCAATCCGCTGGAGAATATCGAGGTCGATATCCAGGAACTTGAGGGACACGGCGTTTTCAAGATCAACGCCGTCCGTAACGTCCAGGGAATAACCCATGTGCCTGGAAAGAAGATTCGCCAGGTGGACCACCATGAGTTCCTTTGAAATGCTGTTCGTCTTGTCGGGATTGTGATGGTATTGGGCGATATCGGAATACTGTTGTGGAAAGTTCCATTTTTTTAACAAAGAACTTCCGAAACTGCCGTGATAGGCATCCAATGTATGGATGAGCTCCTTCCGGTCAATCCCTCCACCAAAAGCCCCATTGGTCTCCAGTTCAATCGCCACCTGCATCAGGAGGAGCTTCCCGATATCATGCATAAGGCCCATGGTGAAGACCTCGTCGGGGGTCTCCATTTGAAGATGGCGTGATATGATCTCGGAGGCATAGGCGCAAGACAAGGAATGCTTCCATAGTCTTTTAAGGGGTTCCTTGTACTTCTCGTTGTTGGTTGTATAAAGACTTCGGTTCGAGATGATTTCCACGTAGTTCTTGGTGGTCTTGAGTCCCAGGCGGCTTACGGCCTGCTCCAATGTTTTGTTCTTGTGAAGGCCGCAGTAGTATGGCGAATTGGATATGCTTAGGAGCTTGGAGGAAATTCCTACATCTTGCTTGAGTAGGCGGGTTATCCGGCCGATGGGGGCCCCTTCTTCTATCAATATTCTGAACTGAGAATTGATTTTTGGATAGGACGGGAGATTGATTTCACCCCTTCTGAATCGGGAGGTAATGGCCTCGATGAGACCCGCCCGGTCTTCCGTTGTAGCAGGGATTCCTTCCCAGGTCGTCGTCGATTCAAGCCGTTTTTCCAACTCGGCGATGCGCTGTTTTAAGGCGTTGATGGTCCGG
Source organism: Deltaproteobacteria bacterium (assembly GCA_019310525.1). Lineage (NCBI taxonomy): Bacteria > Pseudomonadati > Myxococcota > Myxococcia > Deltaproteobacteria bacterium. The sequence continues at coordinate 3,078 of JAFDEE010000128.1, forward strand.
AGCATTTCCTCCCGTTCGTTGTATTTCTCGATTGCCTCCTTGATGGAATAATAAAGTAGATCAAGATAGCCCTCGGTCTTCACGAGGTAATTGTAGGCACCGAGCCGCACGGCCTCGATGGCGCAGCGGGGGTCATCAGGTGCCGTGACCATTAGGACAGGGATATATGAATTTTCGAGGAGTCGTGGGAGCGCATCGATTCCAGAGCGGTCTGTGAAATTTTGGTCCAGGACTGCGAGGTCCGCTTTAGACCGAAGGTCTGCCAGGTCTGAAGCCTTGGTGACCATAAGGACCTTATACATGTCCCCCAGGGCCTTTTTGATTTGTTTGCACTCCTCCAAGTCACGATTGGCAACAAGTACGGTGTTCATCGCGGCAATCTCCATTGAGGGGCCCTCCCGTCGGATTGAACGGGATTCGGGGCCATGAATTTCGAAATTCAGGGATTTCGAGGCCCGAAAAATGGGACCATCTTTATATCGGTTCCACGAAAGGCCTTGTCAAGGAGATTTCCAGAGGAAGGGTCCTCAAGGATAGGGAAATTTCCTGGAAACGGTCAGATGACCTCCACCGCCCAGGGATGAGGGGGAGGGCTCCTCAGAATTTGCGGGTCCTTATGATGTTGAAGGCAAGCCAGAGCCCGAGTACACCCGAGACGATATAGCCTATGATTCCAAGGGCCGGAACACCGCTCAACATTGGCCCAAACCCGGTGGTAACGATCATGGAGGAGCCGATGATCAGGGCGGCGATGATGATGCCCAGGGTCAAGCGGTTCGAACTCCTTTCGAGGGATTTTTGTAAATTTTCGAGGTTTTCGTGCTGGAAATGGATGTTGAGTTCGCCCCGTTCCACGACGTCGATGATGTGGTCGATCCTGGCCGGAAGATTCTTCTGAAAAAATAGGAACTTGTATAAGATCAACCTCAGCCTTTCGAGCACTGCTTCCGGGTGCCACCTCTCCCTGGCCACCCTTTTGATATAGGGCTCGAATTCCCGGATCACGTTCAATTCGGGGCAAAGCTGGCGGGCCGTCCCCTCAGCCGTCACCAGGACCTTTATCATCAGGGCGAGATCGGCGGGAATCTGGAGGCGGTTTTCCCTCAGGAGGGTCGAGATATCCAGAAGTAGGTGTCCGATATGAACCTCCCCCAAGGGGCGGCTGTGAAAGGCATCCAGTATGTCGGCGATTTCCCGCTGCATCTTTTGGTGGTGAACGGGACCGCTCCTGGCCGTGAGGCTGAGAAGGGTCCAAAGGACCTTTTCCTCGTCCCTTTCGAATATGGCCAGCAGCAGGTCTACCAGATCGTATCTAAGCTGTCTCGTGAGCCGTCCCACCATCCCCCAATCCAGGAGACATATCTTGCTCTCCTCAAGAATCAGGATGTTTCCCGGATGGGGATCAGCGTGGAAAAAGCCCTCCTCTATGATCTGTTTCAAGGTGAAATGGAGGATTCGTTTGGCGAGGTCTTCGCGGTTCTCCAAATGTTGTAGATCCAGGTCCTTGAGCTTGGCCCCCTGTATGAGGTCCATGGTGAGGATTTGTTCGGTACAATAGGCCTCATAGAGCTCCGGGAGGTAGACAAGTGAAGCGCTCTTGAATCCGGCCTTGAAAATCTTCATGTTTCGGGCCTCCCGGGTGAAATCGAGTTCCCGGCGAAACGCAACCTTGATCTCCTCGACGAGGTTCGGGAAATCATAGACCCGGTTTCCGTCCATCCGCTTGTCCAGTTGCCGGGCGATCACTTCCATGATGTAGAGGTCCATTTCGACTACCCTGCGGATCCCGGGGCGCCTCACTTTCACCGCAACAGGCTTTCCCTCTTTGCGCAGAACGGCGCGGTGGACCTGTGCCAGGGAAGCGGCGGCAAGAGGGGTTTCCTCGAATGAGGAGAACACCTCCTCCAGGGGGCGGCCGAGGTTCTTTTCCACCATCTCCCGGATCTCGGGAAAGGGAACGGGGGCCACTTCGTCCTGGAGTTTCCGGAGTTCCTGGATGAGGGGGAAGGGAATGAGGTCGGGTCGAAGGCTCATGAGCTGCCCGAACTTGATGAAGGTCGGCCCGAGATCTTCGAGCACGTGGCGAATCCTCTCCCGCGTACTCATTCCCTTGTCCACCCTGCCGATCCGCTCGATGAAGACCTTGCCGGGCAGATCGAGCCTCTCCACCACGTCGTCGAGGCCGTACTTGAGCAAGGTCAAAATGATGTCCTTGAACCGCCCGAGATGGGTGATTGCCTTGATGTCCAAGTTTCGCTCCTTCTAGAGAGAATCAGGCCGGATTCCCACCATCTCAATCACCGAGTGACGAAGGTTCCTTTTCTTCCAACTCGGCAAGGCGTTTTTCCAGGGTGTCGATCCTCCTGGAGAGGGTTTCAATTTCTGTCTTTGTGACAAGGTCCAGGTTTTCCAGGGCCTTCCTCACGGTATCGAGGATCTTTGTCTGGAGTTCTTCCCATTGCCGTTGGCCGCTTCCGACCAGCTCATTGGCAAGTCTTTCAGCCTCCTCGGTGGAAATTTTGCCGTCATCTACCCACTTCCTGGTGACTGATTCAATCTTTTCCTTGGTCACCACTGCCGCCCCAAGGCTTGCAAGGAGACCCTTTCGAACGAATTCCAGCATCGTATTCCTCCCTTGAATGGTTAATCTGCTTAAAATTGGGAAAATTTTTTTAAATCTTTATCACTATATAATCTCTTTGATCCAGGAAGCAACAGGATTGTTGCAGACTCGTTTGCGGCAAGGATATTACGCCGGGAAAGAGTCGGGCAAGGATATTACGCCGGGAAAGAGTCGGGCAGGCGAAGTCTTTCTCATTGACAGGAAAAGGTATTTGAGGTATGTTTGGTATATAGAATATAGTTTTGTATGCAGAACAAATGTTCTTTATCCGTTTATCCCAAATTATGCGTTAATGATGAAATTGATCTTTATTACAATATGTTAAAGTGTTCTGACAGCACCCGATAGGTGAAGGGTAAAGGGATGTTCCCTCCGCTACGTTCGCTACGCCGTCCATGGCTCCGCTCACTGCCGATTTTGGCTCTTCCGCTCTCCCTGCCTGCGGCAGGCAGGCTGCTCCA
>JAFDEE010000129.1 GCA_019310525.1 Deltaproteobacteria bacterium
GGACAGGCCGCGCCCGAGGCAGGCAAGCGTTCGTGCATAATTTGAGTTTATAGGTCCCCTGCGAGGATGAGGGTCCCGGCAGCTATTCGCCTCTCTCCCACACTCGCTTCCACCCGGAAGAGGAACGTGTGCCCAAAGCGCTTCACCAGCCTTGAATTCAAACGCAAAGTGTCTCCAGGCCCGGCAGGTGATGAAAATTTGACGTCCATCCCGGCCAGGGACAGGGGCCCGGGATCTTCCCCTTCCAAGGCCTCCCTTTCCTCACGGGTCAGGCCCAGGAGGAGGCCGCTGGCCTGGGCCAGAGCCTCTGCCACCAGGACACCCGGCAGGATCGGCCTTTCGGGGAAGTGCCCGGCGAAATACCACTCGCCAGGAAGAGCCGTAAATTCCGCAGTGATTTCTTTTTCAGGTTCGAAAGCCACCACCCGATCCACGAAGAGGAAGGGTTCGCGGTGGGGAAGGATCCGGCGGATCGTCCCTGGGGCTTTCCACCAAATGGACGTCATGGATTCCTCCCATCCGGTTTCTTTCGAAGATGCCGGATGGTCCTCAGCATGTCCTCTCGGGTCGAAGTGTTTTCCACCCGGATATCCCGGTCGATCCAGCGAAGGGTCCGCGAGAGGACCGTTCCTGGGCCCATCTCCACAAAGACGGTGGATCCTTGGTCCTTGAAGCGGCGGATCAGGTCCGCCCAGCGGACCGGCGAGCTCAGTTGAAGGGCCAGGGTTTCCTTCAGGTCCTCTTCATCCCTCACGGGACGGAGGGTGGAGTAGGAGAGGAGTGGAATCTGGGGCTGCCGGAGGATTTGTCCTGACAGTTCGGCGAAAAAGGTTCTGGACGCCCTTTCCATGAGTCGGGAATGGTAGGCGGCTTGGAAGGGCAAGGGGTGGGCGTCCAGGGCCCCTGCCTCCAGGGCCTGTTCCATGGCCCTTCGGACGGCTTGTGAGTGCCCCGAGATGATGGTCTGCCTCGGTGTGTTCAAAAGGGCGGGCTCCACGCCGCCGACCTTACGGGTGATCCGTTCTATGGTTTCGAGGGGAAGCCCGAAGATCACCGCCATGGCCCCGTTCATAGATTCCGCGGTCTCGGCCAGAATCTCGCCTGCACGCTTAACGATGAGGAGGCCTTCTTCGAATCCGAAACAGCCGGCGGTATAGGCTGCGGCGTAAAAGCCGGAACTGTGACCGGTAAGGAGATCCGGTCGAAGCCCCCGCGCTTTTAGGATGTCGGCAGTTATGCAGGATATGGTGAAAACGGCCAACTGGGCGTTCAGGTCGAGACCCAGGACTTCCTCCGGCCCCTCGAGGCAGATCCTGCTCAAGGAAAAACCCAGAACCCGATCGGCCCGGTCGAAGATTTCCCCGGCCTCGGGGAATGAATCAAGTAGTTCCCGGCCCATGCCTGGCGACTGGCTTCCCTGGCCGGGATAGAGGTAAAGGATCCGATCCGGCATGTCAATACCTGTAAACTGTCCCTTCCATGTCCCTTTTCATCTTTTCCAGGCCCTCTATTCTTTTTTCGGCATCAGCCTTTAACTCCTCGTTCTTTGCGTTGGTCAGGGCCTTTCGGTAAGCGTCCATTGCCAGGGATATGTACCGGTCGATCTGAAACCTGTCATGTCCACGTTCCGCCAGCCTCCTGCAACCGTCCCCCAGCACGATGAGATACTCGGGCCTGCCGGGGGCGAAATACAGGGCCTTCTTGATGCTTCTTATGGATCTCGTGAGTCGGTCGTTGATCAGGAGACATTTGGACGCGATGTAATAGGGTTCGGGACGATAGGGGTCGATCCTGTTAAGGCGCCTTGCTGTCACGTAGGGCGACATGACCAGAGACCTGTATTTCTTGTCCCCCCTGGATTTCAGCAGCGCACATTTTTCCGTCTGGGCCTTTGCAAGGAGGATATTGACAGGGAAATTGCCCGGTTCGCGGGAGGCCGGCCCCGAGAGGAGCCGGATGACCTCGTCGTACTTCTTGGCCTTGAACAGGCTTTCGGCGCGGCCCAGCATCCCCCGGGAGGGCCCGGGCGAAAGTTCCTCTCCGCTGTCCGGGGCGGTCTCCTGGGCGCGGGCGCAATCCGGACCCTGGGTCGGGTTTGTCAAGAGAAGCCCAAACACCAATCCAAGCATGGAGAAAAATTTTATCATGATGAATTCTCCTTTCAGACCGGAATGATCCTATCGGGTGTCCGGGATATCGGGTCTGAAAACGCCCTTGGGAAGGGGTTCGTTGATGGAGAGAAATTTCAGGGTGATCCTCGTGACATCTCCCCCCTTTTCCATCACCGTGATGGAGGTCGGAAGCCAGGAGCCGGGATCCAGAAGGAGCTCGATGCTTGAAACGTATTTCCTGAATGCCTTATCACGGGGTTTCAGGAGGAGGCGGTAAGGCCCGGAATACCTTTCCTCTGAAAACTCTATATCGTAATGCTTCTCGATTTCCTCCAGAGAACATTCCAGCCCAAAGTGCTTCCTGATAAACCGCTCGCCGATGTACCTCTCTTCCTTTTTTGAAAATTCCGGGTAGTAAAGCGTAATCCATCCCTTTTTTATCAGGACGGTCGATACAGAGGGTTTGGTTATTTTTAAAAGAATTTTTCCGGATCTGTCAAAGAAAATCCTTCCTTCCGAGCGGAGGGGATCTTCCAGCAGGCTGGTTTTCTTCAATTGGTGAAAGGCGGCGGAAAAGGTTCGAATGCTCTTCTCCCTCTCCTTCACCTTTCGGAGCACCTTGAGGAGGTTCGGGTCGGTCTCGGCCCCTGAAGTAATCGGCCCTCCCTGGAATAGGAGGAAAAGGGAAAGCAGAAGCCACGAAATCATCAGGATCGGTTTTCTCATGTTTCCCCCTTGAGTACCTTTTCCCAGGCCTTACGGAATCCCAGGTTTTGAATGCCGAAGAACAGGGCGTTCCGGTTGAAGGGAAAGAGTCTCTTCAGGATGGAAGAATAACCGTAGAGTTTCCGGTAGGCCCATTCAAGCCCGGCCTGGAGTTCTTCAGGGTTCATTTTCCTGGGCTTGAAGACCACGTGGTTCATGTCGTACTTCTCCCAATCATTGTGAATGATACGGTTTTGGGCCCTCAACCACTCCCGGATGCGGGTCCCCGGAAAAGGGGTGAGAACCGAGAAGAGGGCGGCCTCGATGTGGGTTCTCTCTATAAATCGAAGGACATCGGAAAAAACAGATTTGTCGTCCTCGTCGGCCCCGAAAATGAAGGATCCCTGGATTCCGATCCCATGGTCGTGGATTTTTCGGACGGCGTCCCTGTACTCCGCCGCCCGGTTCATGGATTTCCCGATCGCTTTCAGGTTTTCCTGGGAAAGGGATTCAAAGCCGATAAAGAGCCCCTTGCAACCGCTCTCCCCGGCCAGGCGGAGGAGTTCCGGATCCCGGACGATGCTGAGGGAGGCCTGGCTGAACCACTTGATCCGGAGGGGGATCAGGGCCCTGAAGAGTTCCTTGGCATAGGAGGGGTTGCCGACGATATTGTCGTCCACGAAAAACACAAAACCCCTTTCCATTCCCGCCATTTCATCCAGGACGTCCTGGACGGGGCGGATGCGGTAGGTCCTGCCGTAAAACGAGGTGACGGAGCAGAACTCGCAGTCGAAGGGGCAGCCTCGGGTGGTTTGGAGAGTGTTGATGAAGAAGTAGGCCTTTCGATCCAGGAGATCGCGGCGCGGGAAAGGTAAGTCCGCCAGATCCCGATGTTCCCCGGAACGGTAAAAAGGCCGAAGGCGGTTCTCCTTGAAATCGGCGAGGACCTGAGGCCACACGCCTTCGGCCTCCCCGAGCACGATGCTGTCGGCATGGGATCGGGCCTCCTCCTCCATCTTGGTAGGATGAATCCCCCCGAGCACCACGGGGATCCCTTTTTCCCTGAAACGGTCCGCAATGGCGTACCCCCTCCCTGCAAGAGGAGTCATCAGGGTGATGCCCACAAGGTCGGCTTCGGGGGCCGAGTCCAGTGATGTCACGTTTTCGTCGATGATGGAGATGTCCCATTCCTCTCCGGTCAGGGCCGCGAGGGTCGTCAGGCCAAGGTAGGGGAAGCGGAAATAGATCTGACCCCAGAGGCTGTTTTCAGGCCACCTGGGGGCAACGAGAAGCAGTTTCATGGGGGCGTTCCTTCCTTGAAAATGGGATCGGGACAGTACCATTGATCTGGATGGGCGCGGATGACCCTTTCGAAAACCCGGGCGAGCCTTTCCAGGTTTTCGCCCACAGGGTCCTCGGATTCTTCCTCTCCGGCCAAAGGGATGGGAGGCTCCAGGAAGCCGGAATAACGGCCATCCGGGCCCATCAGGACAAAGGCCGGGATGAGGGCCGCTCCGGATTTCATGGCGGCAAGAACTGGGCCCACCGGAAATCGGACCCGTCGTCCGAAGAACCGTACAGGCCGGCCCCGCCCGATCAGGTCCCGGTCCCCGATCATGGCCACCACCCCGTTTCGGCGTAGGTGTCCCAGGACCTGGAGGGCTGAAAGGGGTGAGTGATCCATCTCGATGACTTTTATCCCTTTCCCTTTCCTGAGGCGGTTGACAAGGGCGTTGGTCGCCGAGGTGTTGTGGGCCAGGGCCACCACGGCAAAGGGATACCCGGCGAGTCCTATCATGGTCCCTCCGAATTCCCAGTTCCCCACGTGGGCGGAGACGAGGATCGCGCCCCGGCCCTTACCAAGGGCCTCCTGCAGGATATGTTCACCCGTGAGGCGGTGGAAGAAGGCCCGGATCCGATGGGGAGGTTGCTGGGGGATAAGGAAAAAATCCACCAGGTACCGGCCGTAGTTCAGAAAGATCCGGCGGACCGTTTTTCTTACTAGGGGATCCGCCGGTGAGCGGTCCAGGGCAAGGGCCAGGTTTCGGGAAAGGCCCAAGCGGTCTTTCCTGGAAAGGGCGTAAATGGACAGGGCCGCAATTTTCCCGAGAAACCGGCAAAGCCCGATTGGAAGATACCGGGTCGAAAAAAAGATGGCGTAATAAGAAACGGGGTGGTCCAGCAGGTGACGCCGCATTCTTTTTCAGTCCAAAAAAATTGTTTGTCAGTCCCTTTTGCTCCCGGGCTGTATGTGGGCCCGGGAAAAGGCCGGTTTTACACAAAGGAGCCGTATTCTGGGTCGAGGTTTTCTTCGATGGCCCGGCGGATGCTGGTCAGGAGTTCTTCTTCACGGTCCTTTGAAAAGTTCCCGGGGTCGATCGGATCCCCCACCACGATCTGGATCCTGCCCGGCATCAGGGCCAGTGTTCCTTTGGGAAGGACGAAACGGCTTCCGTTCACGGTTATGGGAAGAACCGGTGCTTTGCTCCGGAGGGCTATGACGGCCCCACCCCGGTTGAATTTTTGGAGCCGTCCGTCCCGGCTCCTCGTCCCTTCAGGGAAGATCACCACGCTGTGCCCTCTACGGATTTCCCGGGCCGCCTCCCGGAGCCCCCGGACCGTGTCCCGGGGGCTTCTGCGGTCGATATAGATGTGACCCATCCGCTTAAGGGCATACCCGAAGACCGGCATCCTCCGGATCCCGGTTCTGATGACCCAGCGGAGTTGAAGGGGGAGCTTGGCGATAAGGGCCCAGACATCGAAAAGGCTCTGGTGATTGGCCATGACCACATAAGAGAGGTCCCTTCGGATTTTTTCCCTGCCCTTCAAGGTGACGCGCACCCCGGCGGCAAGCATGTTGAGCCGGGCCCAGAACTTCCCGATGTAGTGCACTAGGTCTCCTCCCCGGTCTATGGGAGAAAAGGCGATGATAATCAGCGCGAGAATCAAGGTGTTCAGGATCAGGAACACCAGGTAGAAGGGCCGGATAAGGGGATAGAGGACCC
>JAFDEE010000130.1 GCA_019310525.1 Deltaproteobacteria bacterium
TGCAGGAATTTATCGAATTATACAATCCGGCAAACCGGCATGAGCGCAAGGAAACCTGGCACCCGGAAAAGAATCCCGAAGGCCGCTGGCGCAAGTTCAGTTACGAAGAAATAAAGAGACATCAGGAGGCAGAAAAGGCCGGTTGGAGAGATGGTACGATCAGGATCTGGAGGCGTTGCACGGCGCTGTGAAAAAATATCCGGCCCAGACCTGGGACCTTCTGATGCCCCATGTGGAAAGGTTGACCGGCATTCAGGCCGATGATTACGACCCAAGGCTGCAGAAGTGGAGGGACGCATGGTTTTCCCGCCACGAAACCGATATCGCCCGTGGAGCGGTCGAACTGCTCATCCTCGCAGGCCAGGTTCTAGCGGCAGAACAACCCGATGAACTGATAGCGCGGGTTATTCCCCTGGGAAAAAGCATCTCTCCCGTGGTCCAAGAAATCATCATTGCAGCCTATGCCCATCTGCCCGCCGACCATGCGGATGCAGGCATCTCCTGGCTGCTGGATGATCCTGCCCGGTTCCGGCTCGGTTCCGGCTATCGTGAGCCGGAGTGGATGCCGGCAGTTCGGCTCATCAAGGCCCTGTCTCCGCATTGCTCCGAAAAATTGTTCAGGCGTCTTGAAGATGCAATCATTGATTACCATGCCCCGGAAGAAAGGCGGGATGCCAAACATTACCTGAGGGGCTGGCGGGATGGCTATTTCGGTCATTACTGGGGCAAGACCCAGTATTTTCTGCTGCCTGCGCTTGACGCCGAAAGAATACAGCCGGGTACTGCCGCATTGATCGGCGTGTTGGAGCGCAAATTTGAAAACTACCCCAAAGAGCGATTTCTCAGAGGCGGCAGAGTTTCAGGTGGCGAGGTGGGCTCCAAGCTAGACCCGAATCTTGAAAAAATCAGTGACCGGGCCTGGCTCAAGATAGTCACCAGTGAAAAAGTCGCCGAGTCTCATAACTACAACTGGATTCAAGTTGATTCTGATCATGTGCTGGCAACATCCATTCGTCAATTTGTCAGCAGTCTTGCCCGGATCACCAAACGGTACCCTGAACGTTTTGGACAACTGGCCCTCAGGTTTCCGGATAACGTTCATCCGGCTTATGTCTCAGCCGTCCTGGATGGTTTTAGAAAAAAGCAGCCAGGTACAGAAGTGCCTGAATCTGAAAAAGACTCCTGGCGGCCTGCACGAGTTGAGACGATTGAGGCCGTGCTGGAAAAATATAAGGCTGGTGACGACCGGGAAACCGCCATATCATTTTGCTGGCTTATCGCGGAAAAAGCCGATGAAAACTGGTCGGACAAAACAATTGCGAGGCTGGTTCATTACGCCCGGAATCATCCGGACCTGGAGACAGGCAAATTGAATATCCATTGTGACAAGAACTGTGACGAGGTCTCGGTTGAGGTACTTTTTCAGAATACCATCAACTGCGTTCGTGGTGTGGCTGCCGGCGCAATCGGGCAACTGCTTTGGGAACGTAAAGAACGGCTGGAGCAGGTTAGAACTGGTATCGAGGCCCTTGTCAGTGATCCTCACCCAGCGGTACGAATGGCGGCCATAGAGGCCATTGAGCCTGTCCTGAATATTGACAGAGATTTGGCTGTCCATTGGTTTTGCGAGGCCTGTAAAGATGATTTGCGGGTGGCTGCTTCACCAAGGGCTCTGAATTTTTTTAATTATACCGTTTCAAGCCATATCGATAAGATCGGGCCGATTATTCAACAGATGGCCTTTTCTTCCTTTGAGGACGTGGCCAAGGAAGGGGCGGAGCAGGTCACAGCCCGGTGGCTGTTTCACGGCTTTTTTGAAAAAGAGTTTTCCATGTGCCGACAGGGAACGCTGCCGCAACGAAAGGGCGTAACCAGTGTAGCCGCACAATTGCTGCATGACAAAAAATATTCCCGGCAGTGCCAGGATCTCTTGCTTCAATTCATGAACGATCCGGAAAAAGAGGTCCGGGGCGAGTTGCGCGGCATGTTCAGAAATAAGGATCTAATCACCGATCCGGAATATGCGGCATTTGTAAAAGACTATATCAAGTCACAGGCATTTGCCGATGATCCTTACTATTTCGTCTGGTCTTTGAAAGATCTTGCCGGAAGCCTCATTTCTGTCGCAGATGCAATCTTTGCTGTCTGCAAGGTGTTTTCCACGACCCTGCAAGAAAAAACCCGTGATATTGGTTCACGTTATCCCCATATGGCCTCGGAAATGTCATCCATTTTACTGCGGCTTTATGAGCAAGCCCAAGAAGGGGTACAAAACAGCAAGATTGCCGACCGATGCTTGGATATCTGGGATCTGTTTTTCGAAAACCGGGTTGGTAGGACCATGGAATTAACGAAAGCAATTGAGCAATGAGTAACCTGCCCGCAGTCTGAAAACTTGAGTCATGACAACACCGCATTTGATATGGCAGCGGGAGTCGAACCCGCGCCTGCCTGTGCGGGCGCGCCGCACGCAGACAGGTCCATTCGCTGTTTGAGGATTACGGCTTGTAAAGCAAACGGAACGCGAGCCGCATGCAAGTCCCGAATGGATGCCACTGCGAAGCAGGGCACAAAATGTGGAGAAAAACATTCTCCGCAGCGGAACGCGGATGCACCGGGGCACGAATGATTGATATGCAGAGCGTTTGTGAACATCTTCGGGGAAAGCCATGAAAGAGCCGTTGTCTTTGGATGGTCTTTGGAGTTCAGCACGACCCGGTGCGCGCGACTTCGATCCCGCTCTGGTTTCAGGGCTTCCGGAGGGAGCCCGCAGCTATCTCGGGCACGCCATCGCGGCCGGAACCCCTCTTGCTTCCGCCGTCCGGTTGCGCATGCACGGGGAGATCAGGCTCAAGGGGTGGCACCCGTTTACGGCGGAACAGGTCATCCTGTGGAACCGCGGCATGATCTGGCGAGCTACGGTCCGCATGTTCGGAATGCCCATTCGCGGGGGTGACTTTTTTCTCGACGGTCAGGGTACCATGCGCTGGAAGCTTTTCGGCATCCTGCCTATTGTCAATGCCGCGGGTCCCGACATAAGCCGCTCGACGGCGGGGCGCATGAATATAGAGTCTGTATGGCTGCCGTCCGTGCTCTGTGGGGAGGGAGTGTCGTGGACTGCTGCCGGCAAACGCCTTCATGCCAGGTTCGCAGCTCACGGAGAGAGTGCCGAAATCGATTTCACGGTCAATGCAGACGGTCAGATTGAGACTGTCAGCATGCCGCGCTGGGGCAACCCGGAAGGGGATGCATTCCATTATGTGCGATGTGGTGGTTTCGTGGAGGAGGAGGACACCTTCGCTGGTTACACCATACCGACTCGCATGCGCGTGGGATGGCACTTCGGTACCGATGGCTTTGAGCAGGAAGGCGAATTTTTCCGCGTCACCATAGATGATGCGATATATCGGTAAACCGGACATTCCGGCTGTAACGGGTGCGAAAAGGATTGCTGGTGGGGACTTTTCATGCCAACACATTAACAGGGCAGCATAACCGACTCGCCACTTTATATTTTTCTTCGTTGCGGTTTATTTCGGATCAATGACGCGTTACGTTTGAGACCTTCGGGCAAGAAGCATGAAAATCACCGGTATCACCACTAAAGTGAGGAGAGTGGCAGCCAGCACGCCGCCGATAACTGCTGTAGCCAACGGCGAAAAGCGTTCAGACCCCACCGCCATCTCCAGGGCCAAGGGCAGCATCCCGGCCACATCGGAGAGCGCCGTCATCATTATAGGGCGGTACCGGACCGAGACCGATTCCATAATCGCCGCAGCGAGCTCCATTCCTTCCTGTCGGCGCCGCAGGATGTAATCAATAAGGACAATACTGTTGTTCACCACCGTGCCGGTGAGCAGGATGATTCCCAGCATCGCCGGCATGGAAAGATACTTTCCGGCCACCAGCAATCCCGCCGCTACTCCGACGAACTGCAAGGGAACGGCCGCCATGATAGTGAATGGATGCTTGAAGGAACGAAACTGCGCCACCAATACCAGGTAGACAGCCAGGATTCCCAGGGCCAGGGCCCGCACCATGCGCGTGCGGGCCTCCTGGAAATCGCGCTGTTCTCCGGTGATGTCGAGATGGTAGCCGTCCGGAAGCTTCAAGTCTGAAAGTAACCTCTTGACATCAGCGACAGTTTCAGAGAGAGGGCGGCCGTAATGGTATCCCAATACATCCAAAGTCTGCTGATAGTCTTCACGGGTGACGATACTAGGCCCTAAGTGTTGCTCCGGGTTGGCCACTTCCCTCAGAGGTACGCGGCGGCCGTCGGGGCCCTGGAGCACCACGTCGGCCAGATCGTCGATGTTTTGCCGGTCCGCGGGCGCGTACCGAAGGTAGACGTCCAGATCGCGATAGCGAAGTTGGCGGTAATTTGTGACCTTCCATCCCTCCATCGCCTGATAGACCAGTTTCGCTATCGCCTTACCAGTGAGCCCCAGCTCGACTGCACGTTCGTGATCAATTATTACCCTGGTTTCCGGGGTGTTGAGTGCCCAGTTCTTGTAGACATCGCGTAGCCCGGGAACCGTGCGGATGCGTTCCAGCACCTCACTGCCAAGATGATCCAGCACCTCCGGATCAGGGCCGCTCAAGCGTACGTCGATGGGGGCGGCGGTGGTTGCCCGGGCGGTTCCCCCTTTTTCCTTTGTCGTGCCCAAGGTAACCCCGGGAAGGTCCTGCATGAACGACCTGAGGCGCCCCATGACTTCCCAAAGTGTAACCGTGCGCTCGGTGCGGGGAGTTAGGTTGACGGTGATCTGGGCCTGGTGGACGTCCATGGCCCCACGGCCGCCGAGATAATGGGCCCCCGGTTCGAAGCCGATCTGGGTGCTGACCCCCACTACTTCCGGCTCGCTGAGAAGCTTCTTCTCAACCGCCTTCACGAGAGGCAGGTTTTTCTCCAGCGGAGTTCCAGGGATTCCATCAAGGCCGATTTGAAAGGTTCCGGAATCGAATCGGGGCAGCATCTCACTACCCAGGAAAACCATGATGCGTACGCTCAACACGAGCACCATAAGCGCCCCACCCAGCGTCAGCCAAGGGTGACGCAATGCCCATCGCAAGATAGACAGATACCCTTCTTTCAATGCCTCCATGAAAACAGTGAATGGGGACACCAAAAGGGTCAGCAGGTTTTTCTTGTCATCTTGCGGCCGCAGCCACAGCGCTCCCAGGAGGGGGATCAGAGTCACGGAAACGAGGAATGAAGATGCCAGAGCAAAAGACAGGGTCCAGGCCAGGGGAGTAAACATCTTGCCCACAAAGCCCCCCAGGAATATCAGTGGAACCAGCACCGATATGGTTGTAACCGTGCCGGCTAGATCCGCCAGGAAAATCTCTTCGGTCCCCTCAACGGCTGCTTTGAAGGGTGTGTTGCCCGGCAGCATGAGGTGGCGATGGATGTTTTCTATCACCACGATGCCATCGTCCACCAGCAGCCCGATTGAAAGAATGATGGCGGACATAGTGATCATGTTGAGATCGATCTCAAAAGCCCACATCAACATGAAAGTCAGAAGGAAGGACACAGGGATGGAAATGGCGATTATGGCCGCCTGGCGTAAGTGGGCCATGAACAGGAAGACCACGATAATGGTGAGAATGATCGCGATGAGCACCGAGCTGGTCATGTTGTTG
>JAFDEE010000131.1 GCA_019310525.1 Deltaproteobacteria bacterium
ACCGCTCCAGTGGTCAACACTGCAGGTACGAAGGCGAATTTGGAGTCGCTCTCCCAGACTACCCATAATTGGAGAACAAGACGCTCCTGTTCTACACGTAGTAGTGGGGTGCCAACGACGATTTAGTACGGGCGAAGATTCGCGGCAGCGTTATGCGCTTGCAATTCGTTTCTGGCACGAGAGTGAACGTGTTCGTATTTACCAAGAACTCCGCGAGCGTGTCAGAACGCGAGCGATTGCAAGGGTGCGAATCCACGAAAGCACATAATGGGAAACTAAAACATGGCATTCCGCTTTTGGAGACGAATCAGGATCGCACCGGCGTGACCCTGACAATTCCGCAGGAGAGCGGAATTGGACATGCCGAAGGCATGCCCGTAGGGCGAAGGCCATGGACGGCCCGAGTCAACTTGAGTAAGTCGGGCGGGTCCCTCTCGTTCGGGCCGCGTGGGGCGAGGTTCACCATCGGTCCGAGGGGCAAGCGGGCCACGGTGGGAATTGATGCTCGCCGTCCATGTCTCGCACCCTTTGGGCGCACCTGTTGGTGCGTCCAAATCAGCTATCCTGCCAATTTGTCCGGGAACAGGCCATGATCTACGGAAAGCTCGGCCAGGGCCCTGCGCGGGCTCGGACTTTTGGACGCGGCGGCCCGGTTGGGCATCGTGGCTGTCACACCGAAAAGTGGTGAAAAGACATGAAACAAGGCTTCCATCCCCGATTCACGATCACGAACCGCCTTACGGAAGCCCTGACGCGGATTGAGCGGGCGCGCGGTTTCCTGGAAGCCGCCACCCTCTCGGAAGACTGGATCCGGGAGATGGGAGAACGGGCGCTGGTGCTCGAGGCCCATCACACGACGCACATCGAGGGCACGCAGCTGACCCTCGACCAGGCCGAACGCCTGCTGGCCGGCGAGTCGGTTCCGGAAGCCGACCCCGACGATGTGCGCGAGCTTCTGAACTACCGGCGGGCGTTCGACTTCGTCTCGGAATTCCTGTCCAGTGGCCTGCCTGCCGCGCAGGGCACGGCGCAGGCAGGCGCTCCGATCACCGAGGGATTAATCCGCGAGATTCACAAGCGGTTGGTGGAGGGTGTGCGTGGCGGTGCTGCCGCACCGGGCGAATACCGCAAGATCCAGAACTACGTGGTCAATTCCGCCACCGGCGAGACGATCTACACGCCGCCGCCAGCTCACGAGGTACCGATCCTGATGGCGGAACTGGTGGAGTGGCTGAACCGGGAACGGGAGACCCATCCGGTCCTCGTGAGCGGCATCGCCCAGTTCCAGCTCGTCCATATCCATCCCTTCCTGGACGGCAACGGCCGGACATCCCGGCTGCTCTCAACCTTGTGCCTGTACCGCGCGGGTTACGACTTCAAGCGGCTGTTCACCATCAGCGAGTACTACGACCGGGACCGGGCCGCCTTCTATCGGGCGATCCAGGGTGTCCGGGAGCGCAACATGGACATGACCGGGTGGCTGGAGTACTTCGTGACCGGACTGGCCACCCAGCTGATGGAGGTCAGGCAACGGGGGGAGCGGGTGATCCGACGCGACGTGCTCGTCCACCAGCACGATCTCTCCCCCCGCCAGGCACAGGCCCTGATGCACATTCTCGAACACGGGAGCATCAACATCCAGGAGTTCGAGGCGCTCTGCCCGGAGGTCAACCGGCGCACGCTTCAACGGGAGCTGAGGAGCATGGTGGAGAAAGGGGTTCTCGTTACCGAAGGGGCGACCAATCGGCTGATATACCGCATCAAGGAATAGGGGGCCGAACTTGCGACAAACTTGCGACACAACTTGCGACATCCGGCGCACGCCGGACAGGAGGAAATCCGCATCAGCGCCCCTGCCTGCCGGCAGGGTTTCCGCCCCCTCGGGGATGTGCCGCTCTTTGAAAACCTGCCTGCCGAGCAGAGAACGGCGCAGGCAGGGATGTTGCGTATCAACGGGTTAGGTGATATCCTGGCGGTGGAGAGCGGTTATGGAGAGGGTCGCAAGCGGGGAGGCAGGTGGAGTTTCGGGGAGGCAGGTGGAGTTTCCCAAGATGCACAGCGTGAGGGAGTTTCTCAATCTGGTTAAAACGGTTGACGGGGAATCGGTGACGGAGCTTCCCTCCTGCAACGGCCTTGATGCTTTACGGGGTTGAGTTTCGCTATCCGGGTGTCATACCCGAACCCTCGCAGAGGGAAACCGAGGATGTCATTTTGTTACTGGCTAAAAAGGTCCACGACGCGGTTAGGGACCGATTGGAGAGAATTTGAGGTCTATGGAAGGTCTGTTGGCCGGCTTCAGCGGTATGGTCCGGGGCAAGCGAACCGCCGTGGACGAGGCCCAGGACATCATATACGCCGCTTGGGAAGCCCCGACACGACAGCGCGCTGTGGCTTTGGCCAGGAAGGCCCTTGAGGTATCTCCCGACTGCGCTGATGCCTACAATCTCCTCGCCGAGGAGACGGCGGAATCACTCGAAGAAGCCCTTGACCTTTACCGGAAAGGAGTCGAGGCGGGTGAGCGTGCGCTCGGCAAGAAGACGTTCAAGGAAGATGTCGGCCACTTCTGGGGTCTCCTGGAGACTCGGCCCTACATGCGTGCCCGCGCGGGCCTGGCGCAATGCCTCTGGGAGGCCGGTCAACGGGAAGAAGCCGTCGAGCATTACTGGGACATGCTGCGGCTCAACCCCAACGACAACCAGGGCATACGTTATCTTCTGATGCCGTGCCTCATCGAACTCGGCCGCGACGAGGACGCCGAGAAACTCTTCAAGCAGTACAAGGAAGACGGCATGGCCGTCTGGGTGTACTCCCGGGCGCTCCTGGACTTCAGGAAGCACGGCGACTCACCGGCCGCCGACAGGTCCTTGAAAGAAGCTCTCGAAGAGAACCCGCTCGTGCCACACTATCTCCTCGGGCGAAAGAAAATACCCCGGGTCCTTCCGGATTATTACGGCTTCGGCGACGAGAACGAGGCAGTGCTCTATGCCCGTGGGAACAGGGCGGCATGGAAAGCCACCCCCGGAGCCCTGGAATGGCTCGCGGCCAAGCTGAAATGAGGGACGGGCGAAAAAAATTTCCTTGCAAAATAGAAATCAGATTCTATAATACAAGGCATGATAAAGCGGACCGCCCAGAAGCTGATAGAAGAGCGCCTCAGGGCCTATCCGGCGGTGGCCCTGGTGGGTCCGCGGCAGTGCGGGAAGACCACGCTGGCCAAGTCCATGCGCGGGGTCTATTTCGACCTGGAGCAGGATTCAGACCGCCTGCGCCTGGACCTCGAATGGGACGAGCTTGTGGCCGGGAAGGATTTGCTCATCCTGGACGAGGCCCAGTCCTGGCCGGAGGTTTTCGTGCGCTTGCGGGGAGCGATTGACCGGGACCGAGGCCGTAAGGGGCGTTTTCTGCTCTTGGGCTCCGTATCCCCGTCGCTGATGACCCATGTTTCAGAGTCTCTGGCAGGCCGGCTGTCATTGGTCGAGTTGACACCGTTCCTCTTGTCGGAGCTGAAGACGAAGGTGTCCCGCCGGCGGCACTGGTTGTGCGGGGGTTATCCCGAGGGCGGCGTACTTGAACCCAGGCGCTATCCGCGATGGCAGATCGACTATCTGGCGCTTCTGGCCCAACGCGACCTGCCCATGTGGGGGCTGCCCGCGAAGCCGCAAGTGACGGATCGGCTGCTCCGGATGCTGGCCGCGCTGCAAGGCCAAGTGTGGAACGCAGCCCAGGTGGGGCTAAGCCTTGGGCTTTCCTACCATACCGTCAACAGCTACCTCGACTATCTCATCGGCGCTTTTCTGCTCCGACAGCTTCCGGCCTATCAGGCGAACATCCGAAAACGCCTCGTCAGGAGACCCAAGCTTTACTGGCGCGACAGCGGCTTGGTGCATGCGTTGCTGAACGTCCCTGGCGAGCGTGCGTTGCTGGTGCAGCCCTGGGTCGGCGCGAGTTGGGAGGGCTACGTCGTCGAGCAGACATTGCGAGAGCTTTCCTCGCTGGACAGAAATTTCAACGCATATTACTTCAGGACCAGCGATCAATATGAGCTGGACCTCGTCCTGGATTTCGGGAAAGAGCTCTGGGCCGTCGAGGTCAAGCTGACATCTTCTCCCTCGACCGAAGACGTGTCTCGCCTGAACAAGGCCGCCGACATCATCAAGGCCGAGCGCCGTTTCCTGGTTTCCCAGACCAGGAAGCCGGCAGGAAATGATCGGTGCCTTTCCTGCGACCTGCCTACCTTCCTTGAGCATCTGCGCGCGGCCGGGTCGTAGAAGCAGGCCTCCGCGCCTCAAAGAGTAAACCACGGGTACACAACTACCTCCGAGCGCCTGAATGGTGGCTCGCCGAAAGAGTGAAACAGGGAAACCTGGAGCGATGAGGAATCGATGCCGAAAGCAATATTCCGCTTCTATGAAGAATTAAACGACTTTCTGCCGGAGCACCGGAGGAAGACCGATTTTGAAGTAACCTTTGAGGGAAAGAGGTCAATAAAAGATATGATCGAGGCCCTTGGAGTGCCTCATACAGAAATCGACCTCATTCTGGTAAACGGAAAATCCATTGATTTTGATTACATAATTCAAGATGAAGATCGGGTCAGCGTATATCCTGTATTTGAGTACCTTAACATCGAAAATGTTACCCGTCTTAGAAAAATCCCCCTTCGCAGAATTAAATTCATAGCTGATAATGATTTGGGAGATATAGTAAAATATTTGAGAATGCTGGGTTTTGACGTTTATTATGATCCCTTGCTTTCCAACAGGGAGATCATCAAAGTATCCAGGCAGGAAAAGAGGATAATATTAACAAGAAGTAAGAGGCTCCTTAAATATAAAGAGGTAACACATGGGATTTTTGTAAGAGCAGAGGCAATCGAAAAGCAGATAAAGCGCATCATAGGTTACCTGGATATCAAAGACAACATGAAGCCTTTTTCAAGGTGCCTTCATTGCAATAGCCCTTTAGAGAGCGTCCCAAAGGAAGAAATTAAACCAGGATTCCTCCAAAGACAAGAGAATATAACCATGAATACGTTTACTGTGCCTCTTGTGACAAGATCTTCTGGAAGGGAGCGCCATTTATTGAAATGAAAAAAGCAATCGATCGGATATTGGACGAGTCCGGTTCCCGGGGCACTACCTAGGTTTTGTGAGCTTCTTTTAACCCCAAACGGGCAACTCCATTAAAAAATGAGAGGTCAATTGAAAGCAAAGGTCTTCATTCATTTGGACATGGATGCCTTTTATCCGTCTGTCGAGGTGCTGGATAATCCGGCATTAAAGGGAAAGCCGGTTATAGTGGGCGGCAGCCGTGAAAGGGGTGTAGTATCATCTGCTTCATATGAGGCCAGAAAATTCGGTGTACACTCGGCCCAACCCATGGCCACAGCAATGCGTCTATGTCCCCACGGAATATTTTTACCGGTCAGAATGGCAAGATACAAGGAGGTCTCAGAACAGGTATTTGAGATATTTTATCGTTTTACCCCGTTAGTGGAGCCCCTATCAATAGATGAAGCTTTTCTGGACGTTACAGGGTCTACGCGCCTCTTTGGCCGGCCCGGGGATATTGCAAAAAAAATAAAGAAAACGGTTTTGGAAGAGACGGGTCTGACGGTCTCAGCCGGCGTGGCCTCGAGCAAATTTGTCGCCAAGATCGCGTCTGATATGGACAAGCCCGATGGCTTGACCATCGTGCCCCCTGACAGGGTACGAGAGTTTTTGAACCCGCTTCCCATAAAGAAGATGTGGGGTGTTGGAAAGGTGATGCAACAGGCCTTGATGCGCCTGAATGTTCGGACCTTCAGGGACTTGAGCCAAGTGCCCCTTAAGGTTTTAGAAAAAGAATTCGGTAAACGTGGGCTTATGTTGCATCAATTATCAATGGGGATAGATGATCGAGAGGTTATACCGGATCATGAGATGAAATCTATCGGGCATGAAGAGACCTTTTCCCAGGATATCCTGGATATGAATACGGCCAAGAAGAAACTCCTGTATCTTGCAAATAAGGTGGCTTACCGGATGCGCAAAAAGGAAGCCGCCGGTAAAACCGTTACCTTAAAGGTGAAATATAGCGATTTCCGCCAGGTAACCAGGTCCAAGACGCTCCCTAAATCCACAGACGACGGTTTTGAAATATATTCAATTGTCTGCCGGCTCCTTGAAAAAACCGCAGTAGGCAAAAGGCCGGTTCGGCTCCTGGGTATCTCATTGTCTCAACTCAGCTTTCTTGGAGCAGAACACCAGTTGACCCTCTTTGACCAGGATGCGGACTCCTTAAAAAGAAAGAATCTAAACATAGCCCTGGATTCATTATATGAAAAATATGGTGAGGAAAACATTAAGCCGGGAGTACTTTTTGACGAATGATCCTCGGGCATCCCTTCTCTTCTGAACCCTTATGTATCAGGCGGAGAGCCTGATACCGGGCCACGGAAAAGAAGGGGCCTTTGGGAATAATTACATGTCAAGTTCCGCGATGAGCTTTGCACATTCATTGGCCACGTTGTAATCGGCTTCTTTCTCCCCTGGCATTGTCGCCCAGCCGTGTGTTTTTACATAATCACCTGTTTTCCAGGATTCCAGTTGTTTCAATTCCTTGAGTCGTTCCTGCCTGTCTGGGTCTTGCATGAACTGTAAGACACAAATCGGTGCCAGACGGGCTACGACAGCCTCAGCGGCAGTTTCCTGCGCCATCCTCTGGGCGGTACTGCCCTTTACCCATCCACCTACCGTAAACCCGATTATCATTACCAAAATCGCGCCGCCGGCAGCACCCCACAAACAAAGTTTAAGCTTCTCTTTCCAGTTCATCCGTGCACCTCCTCTGGTTAAAGGTTTAAAACAACGGCCCCTTTGACCGCTTCGTCGCTTCTATCAAGTGAAGACCCGAGAGATGACTCCCCCGAGAATTGAAATCTGAGAAGACAGCGCTGAATCTTCCTGCAATTCCGGAGAAATGCGCTTGTATACTCTACAGTGCTCAGCTTTTGTCTGAAGCGCTGGTTAAACCAAACAACGATTATCAAAAAGGAAGGTTAAAATTTTGATATTATCCCGGAAATCGAGGTGAAAATCTAAAAAACCGGGCACTTTAGGTCGGACGTGGCGAACAGATTTGGAAGGCAGAATTCATAGTTATAATTATCCTCCAGACAGATGAAGATTGCAAACAAAATGATACTTGCACCTGACAAAATGGATTTAGATGGGACTGCTAAATCAACAGGCAGCAAGATAAAACAAGGGTAGCTATAAAATATGGTAAAGAATAAGCATGAAACAATAGATATTTGGAGCGACTTTTCATAAAGCGCAAAGCGATTAGATTGGCAAAAGAAGCGATCAGCAACCCGTTTCCCCCGATGTTGACACCATAAGCAATAATCCTGAGATTGGAGGAAT
>JAFDEE010000132.1 GCA_019310525.1 Deltaproteobacteria bacterium
CATAAATCCCAGCGTCGCTTCGCTCCGACTTCCTCGCTCGGGGGTGCCGCAATCCTCCGGATCAGGGTGTCGGAATGCTCCGGAATGACATGCCGTTTTCACCGGAATAGGCAACTAATCCATCTTGTAGTTTTCATGCGATACAGTAGGGTTTGTCATATAGCCATAGTGAGAGATAATTCGGCTGGTGTCGCTCTTTGAAGCTATCCTCTTAATGGAATAATGGGTCCCCGTTATTCGAGACAAATAATGACAAAACGGATGGGAAATTTGTTCCCAAAGAAGCTGGCGGTCATTTTCTTTGCCGCCCTGATTTTTCGGCTGACGGTTTTCTGGCAAGTTATGGGCCATCCCGGCGTGGTATTCCAACCCGATTCAAGAATGTATGTTTCTTTGGCCGAAGGACTGGTCCGCCACCATTCATTTTGCTATCCGAATTACCCCTCCAGGCCGGACGTGGAGAGAATGCCCGCTTACCCTCTCTTTTTGGCCGGGGTCTTGAAGTGGGGATCTGGGGGTTTTCTTCCTGCGATACTAATCCAGGTTTTGTTTGATTGCCTAAGTTGTGTATTTATTTTCCTGTTGGCCGAAAAATTGTGGAAAGGCGCGGGCTGGCTGGCGGGTTTGTTGTCGGCCGCAAATGTCGGGATGATCACCTATGCGCATTTTATATTGAATGATAGTCTGTTTCTATTCGTTTTTTTATTAGTTCTGCTCGCATTATTCAGGTGGATCGAAAAAGGCGATTGGAAAGGGTGCATCTTGATAGGGTCAGGGTGCGCTCTATCGGTGTACATTCGTCCCGTAACCATGTATTTTCCTCTTTTTTTGATCCCGTTTCTCTTCCTGTTTCTTTTAATCAAACATAAAAATGGTTTTTTCCTTGCAGCCGGGAAATCGATCGCTGTTATTGTTGTCTTCTTTTTTTTTCTGTCCCCCTGGCTTGTTCGAAACCATATCCATTATGGCCGATACAGATTGACATCCCAGGCAGGGGAGCATCTCCTACAGTACGTGGTTCCTTTTGTCTGGCAGTATTCTAAGGGGATCCCTTTTATAGAGGGGATGAAGAAGGCAAACCGGGAATTTGATGAAAGAATAAGAGAGGGAGGGGCCAGGCCGGAGGACTTGGGCCCCTTCGAGAGAAGCGATCGGCAAGTCCGGATGGCTATTGAGTACCTTGAAAAGGAACCAAAAGCAGCCCTTTTAAAGGCCTGGGTTTTCGGGATGGCCAAGAATCTGTTCGCCCCTGCTCTCATCGATATGTCCTACCTCTTGAGCATTGAGAGGCCCCATTTTTTTTTATACACCGGGAAAAACGCTTCTTGATAGGGGGTGGAACTTCCTGAAGGGACTGAATGGGGTTTTCGGGTGGGCCGTGGTTCTTGGACTGGCCGGGTTAATGTTATCGCGGATTCTCCAGTTATGGGGACTGATCATTCTGTATCGCTGGAAGAAGTGGGAGGCCATTTTTTGCCTTCTGGTCATTGGTTACTTCTTGCTGATATCCGGGCCGGTCGGTTACGCAAAGTACAGGCTGCCATTTGAACCGATATTGATTGTCTTGATGGCTATAGGGATCAAAGATATTTATCGATTGCTGATCAAGAAAAAAGAATCGTCATCTATGGAGGAAAGGGAGCAAGAGGCCGCAGTTTTGCAATAAGATAAGGAGATCGAGGGAGTTTGATTGATATTCAGGTTTTGTAATACTCTAGATGTAGGCATCCGGCTGAACCGACTAGGTAAAGCGATGGGTTTTAAATGGCTGAAATAACGGCCTATAAACTGAGTAATGACAAAAAGAAGAAAATTCTCCGGCAAATAGAAGAATTTTTCCACGAGAAACCGGAGATTGAATTTGCTTACATCTACGGGTCTTTCAACGCGGATGGTCCATTCAGAGATATTGATATAGGTATATATGTAAATGAAAACCAAGTAAAAGAACAGGTAAAATTCGAACTAACCCTTGAAATGGAACTAGAGCGATATGTCGGAATTTCTATTCCTGTTGATATTCGAATAGTCAATAAACGCAATATAACGTATGCATACAATGTATTGAAGGGCCAGCTAATTTATAACAAGAATGACAGTAAAAGGGTGAATTTTGTTACGTATGTGCTGTCAAGATATTTTGATTTAAAACCCGTTTTGTCATATTACCAAAAGGAGGCATTTGTCCCTTGACGCTCGACACCAACCGAATAAGGGGGAAGTTAACGGATATATTTCGGTCCCTGAACCGCTTGAAGGCTTTTCAGGGTATTTCAAAAGAAGAATTCCTCAGAAACGAAGACTACCAGGACATTGCAAGGTCGCGACTGCTTACAGCTATTGAAGCGGCCTTGAATATCTGTTACTACCTTGCAGCAAAGAAAATTCATCAAGTGCCGGAGGATTATTCACATTGTTTCGAACTCCTGGGGCTATCAGGAATGCTACCGGATGAACTTGCAGGGCGGCTTTCAAAAATGGCCAGATTCAGAAACAGGCTGGTCCATCTATACTGGGATATCGATTATAGTGCCGTATATGAGATTATCTGTAATGATTTGAAAGACCTTGAAGATTATGCAATGGAAATCGGTAAATTTATTGAAAGTCATGGATGATTTCAACCGGTGATGAATGAGTTCTGAAGGATTCAGATTCAAAGAATCAGGAAGATTTTGCAACCAGGGTCGTTTACTTAGGCAGAGATGATAAAAGAAACAAAAGAGTTAGGAAAAGAGGCGATCATTGCGCGTTTTGATGCTTTGGCGGAGAGGCGGGATCACTGGATCAGGAGAAACAGGTACTATTACGATGATCAGGCGCGGTATTTCAGGTTTCTCGTTCCGGCAGGGTTGTCGGTGCTTGAATTGGGATGCGGGACGGGAGATCTTCTGAACGCCTTGAAGCCGCGGCGCGGAGTGGGAATCGATTTCAGCTCAAAGATGATCGATAGGGCCCGAGAGAAATATCCGCATCTCGATTTCCGCCAGGCCGATGTGGAGGATCTTGAATACTGGGGTGAAACCTTTGATGTGATCATCCTGGCCGATGTCGTGGGGCATCTCAGGGATATTGAAGAGACATTAAGAGGACTTAGAGTTTTTTGTCGGGCCGATACACGGATCATCATCTCCTATTATAATTTCTTGTGGGAACCGGTACTCAAATTGGGGGAGGTTTTGAGACTGAAGATGCCCCAGCAGTACCAGAATTGGCTTTCAACCGAGGATATCGTTAATCTATTAAGGCTTGCGCGCTTTCAAGTCGTAAAAAGCGAGACACGGCTTTTGATCCCCAAAAAGATTCCGCTCCTGAGCCGGTTTATCAACCGTTATCTGGCACCTCTTCCTGGATTGAGACGCCTGTGCCTGTGCCGGTACATCGTTTCGCGGCCTCTGGATAAGCGGGAGAAGAGGGAATTTTCATCCACCATATTGATTCCTTGTAGAAACGAAAAGGGAAATATCGAGGCCGCTGTTCGAAGGATACCGGAATTCGGTTCCCACCAGGAAATCATCTTTGTGGACGGCCATTCCACTGACGGCACTCCGGATGAAATCCAGAGGGTCATAAGGGCATACCCGGAAAAAGACATCAAGTTCATGGTCCAGGATGGGCGGGGAAAGGGGGATGCGGTTCGGAAGGGCTTTTCAGCGGCAACGGGAGAGGTGCTGATGATTCTCGATGCCGATCTCACCATGCCCCCGGAAGACCTGCCGAAGTTTTACCGGGCCATCACTGAGGACTTGGGGGAATTCATCAACGGTTGCCGGTTGGTCTATCCCATGGAAAAACAGGCCATGCGTTTTTTGAATCTCCTGGGGAACAAATTCTTTTCCGTGATGTTCACATGGCTTCTAAATCAACGTTTCAAGGATACCCTATGCGGGACAAAGGTTCTGTTCAAGAGGGACTATGAAAAAATTCAGGCCGACCGCGGCTACTTCGGGGATTTCGATCCATTCGGGGACTTCGACTTGATATTCGGTGCCGTGAAGCAAAATCTCAAGGTGGTGGAGGTCCCCATCCGGTACCGGGAAAGGACCTATGGAAGCACCAATATCAGTCGATTCAGGCATGGGTGGCTTTTGTTGAAAATGACCCTTTTCGCCTACCGCAAGATCAAGGCGATATGAAAAATCATTTTCCACGACCCCAGTCGAGATCGTGCATTTTTCAAAGGCCTTCCTTCAAAATCCGCCGGGATGCGGACACTCCATGAAATCACAGGGAGATATCATCGAGGAACGCCGGAGGATTTGGGAACGCAAACCTATCCTCAGGAGACTGTATCACCGGTGGTACCGGTTGATCGGCGAAGCCATAAGGCCGGGCAGGACCCTGGAGCTGGGCGGGGGAAGCGGGAACCTGAAGGAGTTTTTCCCCGGGACGATCACCTCGGATATTCTCTTCGCACCATGGCTTGATGTCGTCCTGGACGCCCATTTCCTGCCGTTCAAGAAAGAGAGTCTGGACAACATCGTACTCTTTGATGTGCTTCATCACCTGTCTCGTCCCGCCCGATTCTTCGGGGAAGCGGAAAAGGTTTTGCGCCCCGGAGGACGCGTGGTCATGATGGAACCTTATGTGTCCTGGTTCTCCTATGTCGTCTACCGGTATTTTCACCCGGAAGGGTTGGATGGCGAGGTTGATCCGTACGGAGAAGCCTTTGGGGGATCGGGCAAGGAGGCCTTCAAGGGAAACCAGTCCATCCCCTCTCTTATGTTTATCAAGTATGGCCGGAGGTTTGCCCGGGAATTTCCGGGGTTCCGGGTGATTCGGATCGATACGATGGATTTTTTAGTTTACCCCCTGAGCGGAGGATTCCATAACCCGAGCCTGTGCCCGGTCTTTGCCTTTCCGATGCTTGAGCGCCTTGAAAGGTGGCTCAAACCCTTTCGTTCCTTTCTCGCTTTTCGGATGTTGGTGGTCATTGAGAAGAGAGCGAAATGAGAGGGGCGCTCCGAAATCTTCCCGGCCCCCGTCGATATCAAACTCCTTCGGTTTATGAGACCTTTGAAAAATGTTCAATTTTGTTCAAGGTCAAGGAAGGCGAAAATTTTAACCGCAGGGGTACATTGAAGTATTTCGAGGATTAAACCACTATCGGCTGAAGCCGTAAGCTTAGGGGCCAAGGGGTCGAGGGTTCAAGGGGTCAAGTGAAAAACATTTTTCTTTAAATCCCGGTTTCTCACT
>JAFDEE010000133.1 GCA_019310525.1 Deltaproteobacteria bacterium
TAGATCATAGACGGTATGGCTCGATCGACGATAATTCTCCATACCGCAAGCTTACTGAAGTCTTCGCCTAAAGGCGAGGGTTTTTCTCCCATTCCCCGAATGGGACAATAAAAGGATCTCATCAAAATTTTGAAACGCTCAGTTTAGGAAAAAAGCAACATGGGGGGGAAACTTTACTGAAGAACCCGCCCCATGCGATTTGTGCCGGTATTTAACCCAGGTTATGCAGTTTTCAAGTTTGCCGAAGATGCAAGGCGGTAAGGTGCAAAGACGTACTCTCAGTACTTCGAGCGCCTTACAACGCAGCAGATCCGGCAAAATCGGCAATCCCGAAGGGTGACAAATTTTGAATAAATTTGATGTTTCCTGACTGCCCCTTTAAAGTGAATGTAATCTGGCTTGGGAACATGCCCAACAACCCATAATGATTAAAAAATTGATATCCTTCAAAATTTGTCATGTATAATCTGGATTTAAGAATGACACAAAACTAAGCCACAAAATCGCAATTTTCAACTATTTTCGGTCGCGATCGGGCGATTTTTTTAAAAAACTTCTATCGCCCTTAAAAGAAAAACTCCGCCCTCCCCTTGCCGGCCGGCCTGTAACACACCGGAAATAGCCGGCACTGCGGGTGAGCGGAGTTCGAATGGAAAAGGGGGCCCGGGCTAGGCCTTTTTCATAGCCTCCAAAAGCCTCTCGGGTGTTATCGGTATACGCCTGACCCGAGCACCCGTAGCATTGAAGATCGCGTTGGCTACAGCCGGGGCCGTGGGCGGGACGCCGGGTTCTCCAATTCCTCCGATCTTGTCGTTGCTTTTGATAATGTGGACTTCGATGTCTGGTACTTCCGTGATCCGGATCGGGCTGTAGTCATCGAAGTTGGCCGATTCCACACCGCCCTTCGAAAACTTGACCTCTTCCCTCAGGACGGTACTCAAGGCAATGGTAGCGGCCCCCTCGATCTGGGTCTTTATGTTGAAAGGATGGACTGCCGGTCCGCAATCCACTGCTATGACCAACCGATGCACCTTGAAGGTCCCCTCTCTTTTGTTGACCGATACCTCCGCAACCTGGGCCACATAGGTGCCGAAACAGGAGTGCTGGGCGATCCCCCGTCCCATCCCTTCCGGAAGGGGTCTGCCCCACCCGGCCTTCTCTGCAACGGTTTCAAGGACCCTTCGGGGCCGCTTGTTATTTTTCAGGTGGGCCAGGCGGAACTCAAGGGGGTCCTTCCCCACGGCATGGGCCAGTTCATCTATAAAAGACTCTATAACAAAGGCGTTAGGGCCGTTCTGGACGGATCGCCATGGAGCAACGGGAATCGGAAGTTTTGAGATCAGAAACTCGATGTAAAGATTCGGGATTTCGTACATGATCCGGTTGTTATGGGGGGATTTCGGGAAATCCGCCAGACCCCACAGGCTCATGAAATCGACGCCGTTCTGGATTCCCTTGGGATTGATGTCTTTCAGGATGGACGGGCTTACGGTCTTGTGAGACCACGCGATCACTTGCCCTTTGTCATCCAGTCCGGCCTCGATCCTATGGGACATGGCCGCACGGAATGCATCGTACTTGATATCTTCTTCCCTGGTCCATACCACTTTCACCGGCTTTCCAAGGGCTTTCCCGATGATCAGGGCCTCCACGATGAAGTCAGGTCGACCGCGCCTGCCCAGGCCGCACCCCAAAAAGGTGGTATGCACGTTGACTTTATCCTTGGGCAACCCGGTGATCTTGGAAGCGATGGCCTGGGGAACGGTCTGGCCCTGGGTCGGTGCCCAGATGTCGCACCCGTCTGAACGTACGTGAACCGTGCAGTTCATGGGTTCCATGGTGGCATGGGCCACAAAGGGAACAAAGTATATGGCTTTGACCTTGCTCTTGGCTCCTTTGAGGGCCGCCTCGACATCGCCGGTACTCACTGCCTTGGACCCAGGCTTGTCCAAGTCCTCCATCAGGCTTCTTTCTATGTACTCGTTGTCCATTAGGGGGATCGTCCCCGGGCCCCATTTGACCTTGAGAGCATCCCTTCCAGCCCATGCTGCATCGAGTGACTCGGCACACACCGCGACGCCTTGGGGAATCTCTAGGACCTTCTTGACCCCCTTTACCGCCTCTGCGGCCTTCCGGTCAAAGGAGACAGGCTTGGCGCCATAAGCCGGCGGACGTGCGATGACGGCATAATGCAGGCCGGGCAGTGAGAAATCCAATCCATAAACGGCCTTACCGCTTACTTTATCCGGGATGTCCATACGGGGGATCTTCTTGCCGATAAATTTGAACTCCTTTTCCTTTTTCAAGGGAGGATTTTCAGGCACCTTAAGCTTGGCCGCTTCCAGGCACAACTGGCCGTACGTGAGGCTCCGATTGCTTTTCTTGTGAAAAACCTTTCCGCCGATCGCCCTGCACTCCTTTTTTGGAACCTTCCACTGCCTTGCAGCCGCCTCAAGAAGCATGGCCTGGCAGGCCGCCCCCATGGTCCTGAGCGGCATGTAAAAAGCCCGGATACTTGCGCTCGCAACGGTCAGTTGGACATGAAGAATAGGATTGATAAATTCCGGCCTGGCTTCCCCCATTCGGATCCTGACCTTTTTCCAGTCCGCCTCCAGCTCATCGGCGATGACCATGGCAAGAGACGTATGGGTCCCCTGACCCATCTCGGTGGGGCCCATGGTCAAAGTGACGATATCATCCGGTGTAATCCGGATCCAGGCGGTGGGATTGAAAGCGGCGATTTCGTCTTTCTTCATCTCCGAGGCATTCACCAGCCGGTAGCCGAAAGGGGTGACTGAAGCGATAATGGTGAGGCCGGCGGCGGCCAGGGAGTCCTTCATAAACTCTCTACGTGTCATGGCTGTTTTCATGATCCCTGCCCCTCCTCTCTCATGATCCGGATTGCCGTTTCTATGCCCCGCTTCATGCGCGCATAGGTTCCACACCTGCAAATTACATCGTCCATTGATTCAATGATTTCCTGCGGGTTTGGATTTGACCGTCCGTCGAGGAGAGCCGCAACCTGCATGATCACGCCGGGCTGGCAATACCCGCATTGAACGACCTGTTCCTTGATCCACGCCCGTTTAACAGGATGGTTATCGGGAAGCCCTTCGATGGTAGTGATCTTTTTCCCCTCCACTTCCTCTACCGTCAAGGTGCATGACCTCTCGGCCTTTCCGTCCACGTGTACCGTGCAGGAACCGCACTCCCCTATTCCACAGCCGAACTTGGTTCCCATCAGTCCCAAGTGATCCCGCAAGACCCAGAGCAATGAGCTGTCCCCGGGAACATCCAGCCTGTAATCCTTACCGTTGACATGCAAAGAAACCATGAAAAAATCCCTCCCCTTTCCTTGAAAGTTGCCCTGTACGCTATAGGTACCCCTACCTATCCATTCAATATATCGAAACGCCCTTCCCATGCGGGCTCTGTTACAGAATTTTCCTGCAAGCCGATGGTTCAGGACGGTTTTTTTTCGAAAAGGATGGATATTTCACAATTGATCAAAGAAGGAAGGAACAATCCCCCGCTTTAAAAATGCATTGAAATCAGGTGATCACCCACCTCACCTGTGTCGCGGCACGGTTGAAAAGTGCCTGTTTGTCAAGGCTGCCGGCGTGAAATGTCGTTATAAGTTGCTGAAAATACATCAAAAAGTTCGGCTTAGAAAATTCGCTGGACACGCCACAGGACTTTTAGCTCAAAATGAAGCTGCACGTAACTCTAAGGGGAAAGATCGAAAAAGAATATAATTGGACCTAAATGATTAAAAGAAATCTCATCAAAATTTTGAAACGCTCAGTTTAAGTTGAATTCTCTTAAGGAATTGGAAGGGTTCAGTACCCTACAGATATAGTCAAAAATACTATCCTTTCCCTCCCCGGTCAATAGGTTTTAATAAAGGATGAAATTTTTGTCGGACTTTTGGTTGGATGGACATGTGCAGAGGGGCATTTCCATAACAGGGTGTAGCCCATAATGCGCTTGGATGGCTTGCGGCTACTCTTAATATTCACCAAGGATGAAGAGGTCATCAAAAAAATTCTCAAACATCTTGGCCTGTGGAATATCAAGGCCAGGCCCCCGCTGAAGAGGGCAAATGCGCCACCAGTCGAGTGCCATATAGATTATTCAGATTCTCATGTTCCGCCCTGTGAGGTTTACCCGCCTTTGGAGGGATTATCTCTACTGCGATCCGGATTATCCCATTGAGACTTGTGCTTCGGCCTAAGCAGAGGTCGAGCCTCTCAAAAAAACAGCCATGAGATTCAATGGGGACGTATGTCCCCGAATATAGTCAAGGTCAAAAAAGATGGCTTTCCGAAAGGCTATCCCCTTCCCCGCTCTGCTATTCAACACAAGACTTCCCAGGCTAAAAACCCCTAAAAGGCATGAGACCATCATATATTGCGCCGCTTTCCTTCCTTGACTCACAAGGGCACTTTCTTTATATTTTTTTCCCGAAAAAGCAAGGTCTTATACTTCTTAAATTGCATGGTGAAAACAAATGACTCCAATCAAAAGGCGGGAATTTCTTGAGGCTATAAATAAGCATGAAGGGGGTGCTGATGAGATGCAAAAATATGAGGACATGACCAAAGCCGATGACCTGGCATGGATTGCTGATATTTCAGAAAAGGGTGCTGTCAACAGGCGTGATTTTTTAAAATGCGGCGGATTAGCTGCTTTGCTGGGCGGCATTGCCGCTGCGTCTAACAACTGCGCCGGCGGCTCCCTTATGTTGGGCGGAGTGGAGGAAAGCGGCCCGGTCCATTATCCAAGACTGCCAGGGCACAAGATACAGTCGCCTGAGCATTATGGATTGGAAGGGTGCATGGTGGGATATCACAACTTTGGGATATTTGGTTCTTCATTTCGATTTTCAACTCATGAAGAAATGGATAAGAAAACAATACAAGCATATATTAAATTCTACGAAAGTACTTTAAATAAGAGTCCAACAATTATGCTTTTAGGTTATCGCTGGTCAAGACTGGCTGATGGTTTGAACGACTTTCCCATTGGATTTGCAAAAGGTGCTGCTGAAGAAAGTGTGATTCCTTTCATCATTTATGATTTACAAATGGAGTCATAAATATTTAGACATCAATTAAGACATATCGACAGTAA
Source organism: Deltaproteobacteria bacterium (assembly GCA_019310525.1). Lineage (NCBI taxonomy): Bacteria > Pseudomonadati > Myxococcota > Myxococcia > Deltaproteobacteria bacterium. The sequence goes on from JAFDEE010000133.1 coordinate 5,134, forward strand.
GGGTCTTTGAAGAAGGATAGTATTATTCTCGGGACTTTCTGTAAGCGCCTCAGGCAGCC
>JAFDEE010000134.1 GCA_019310525.1 Deltaproteobacteria bacterium
CGCTCCAGCTCCTCTGGTACGAATACAAGGAGACCAATCCGGACGGGTATCAGTACAGCCAGTTCTGCCACCTCTATCGGCAATGGAGAAACAAGCTCGATGTCACGCTCCGACTTCCTCGCTCGGGAGTGCCGCAATCCTCCGGATCAGGGTGTCGGAATGCTCCGGAATGACATGCCGTTTTCACCGGAATAGGCAATATAGCTCCATCATAGAAAGGCTAGGGCTCCCACAATCCAGCCTCCTTTGCCTGTACCTGCCACTTGGACCTTGACGCCAAATTCGTATCTCTTATGTGCCTTGCCCTTGCTGATACACTCCACATGGAGTTCGTGCACTTTCTTTCAATGTACTTTCTCACCCTTCCAAGCCATCTCCTTAGCTTCCTTGTATCTCTGCAGCCTTCTTCAACTGCCCGGCTCTGGCATACCTGCCCTGCATGATGGCAGTTCTTAGGAAAGACGACTGTAGCTCTGGCACAGATACCACAATCTTTACCCATGGAAACCAGCCTTGATCTTGTACGATTATAGAGCTTTGCATCAGTTGGATACCTGATAAACTTTTCCTGAACCGTCGTGTCTATATTCACTCCCTTCAGCCGGTTCTTCTTTATGACCTTTAGCCCTTGATTCTCTTTCTCCACTTGCTCATACTGGTCAGCAAGCCCTACTATTGGATGGCCCTCATGAATTATCCTTTCCAGCTTAATTTTAAACAAATACCCTTACTTATTCTTGCTCGGGGATAGTTCCCGGTTCATGACAAAATCTGCAAAAAATGCACTCCTTCCTATGATTTTCTTGCAGATATTCTAAGACACCCTACTATGTTTTTAGATAAAAAAACAATTATTTTCATATGTTAAATGGTTTTTCAAGAATAACCAAATCGTGTAGGGCGGGGTCAAAACCCCGCCCTACTATAGCTCAACAATTCCTTATTTTTTCCTGGACTTCTTCCTCAGGCCCGCCAACCCCACCAGTCCGGACCCCAGCAACAGCATCGTAGCCGGTTCAGGAACCGGTGCATTGGGCTCATGAATGGGTACACGCATTCATGAGCCCATCCATGGGCAAAAAAATATTACAAGATAGGCGCTTTTCCGGCAGGAAAAATCGGCGGTCTTCATTAAAAAGCCTTCAACAGGTTACCCTGCTGAAGGCCTTGCAGAAATACTGTAAATTATGCTGGTGCCGAAGGCGGGACTTGAACCCGCACGGGCGGTCGCCCACTACCCCCTCAAGATAGCGTGTCTACCAGGTTCCACCACTTCGGCACATTAAAGACTATTTGCCGTTTCCCGGGGCTTGGCCCTGGGTTTGCTGTGTTACGGGCGCCTGGGGCTGGCTGACTCCCTTCATGATGGAAGAGGTGGTCCCCCTGCTGAAGAGAAAGGCCAGCATCAGGGAGGTCAACATGAAGACCACTGCAGCAGCAGCCGTGAGCTTGCTCAAAAAGGAGGTCGCCCCGGCACTGCCGAATACAGTCTGGCTGGACCCGCCGAAGGCCGCTCCCATGTCAGCGCCCTTTCCCCGTTGAAGCAGGACGATCAGGATCAGGGCAATGCATACCACGATATGGACAAGAATGATTATGAGCTTCATCTATGATCAACCGTTTTTGTCACAGGGCCTTTTCCTGCCCTCAGAGTAAGATCAATAAAGGAGTCCTCCGGGATCGAGACCTTTGAAAAACGTCCTCTTTTGCCCGATCTTCCGCCTTCGCTATGGCTACGGCGTGACAAGCTGCGTCAGGGTCAAAATTTAAAGGTCCCAACCCATGAAAAGGAGAAGGGGGTTCTTCCAACGATCGGGAACAATGAATTATAACAAGAAAAACGGCATTTGCAATAAAAAAGACGAATTTTCAATCTTCTCCGAACCGGACAATGGAGAGGAATGACTCCGCATCCAGGCTGGCCCCTCCCACAAGGGCTCCATCGATATCTGGCTGCGCCATGAGGGCCTTGATGTTGTCCGGCTTAACGCTCCCTCCGTATAAAATCCTCACGGAATTGGCTGCTTCCCTTCCGAAATTCACCCCGAGCCACTCCCGGATGAACCCATGGACTTCCTGGGCCTGGTCCGGGGATGCGGTCCTGCCCGTGCCAATGGCCCAGACCGGTTCATAGGCCAAAACGAAGGTTGAAGGAATCTCCCCGTCCTCCCTAAAACGCTTCAGGGATCCCTCCAGTTGGGTTCGGATGACCTCCGAGGTCCTCCCGGCCTCTCTTTCTCCAAGGGTTTCGCCGATGCAGACAATAGGTACGAGCCCTGCCTTGACCGCGGAACCCGCCTTTTTATCGACCATTTCGTCCGTTTCCCCGAAAAGCGTCCTCCGCTCCGAATGGCCGAGAATCACGTGGGTGCAACCCGATTCCAGGAGCATACCCGGGGACACCTCCCCCGTGAAGGCCCCCTTGGGTTCCCAATGCATGTTCTGGGCACCGAGGAAGACCTCCGAATCTCCGACGGCTTTCCTCACGACCCACAGATTCGTAAAGGAAGGGGCCACAAGGATATCCACGTCCGGGGTTTCCGAGGCACCCTTCGCTACATCTGCGGCCAGGCGCGACGCTTCCTCGAGACCGAGGTGCATTTTCCAATTCCCCGCGATCATCGGCCTTCTGCCGTTCATGGCTTTTCCTCCCCGTTCTCTCTTCGGCAAGGATCTGGCCGCGCCCTTGCCCCGGCGCTTCCTCGCCGATTTCTTTCGTGCCGTTCGGCGGCTTACTCGGAAAGACGCTTTTCCAGAGCAGCCGCGGCTAGCTCCGGGCCATGTGTACGGCCAGATCCACCATGCGGTTGGCGTACCCGAACTCGTTGTCGTACCAAGCCAGGACCTTTATCAAGTCCCCGATGGCCATTGTGGAAAGTGCATCTACGGTGGAAGAGACGGTGGTGCCGTTAAAGTCCACGGAAACCAGGGGCTCCTCGCAAAAGGCCAAGATCCCCTTGAGATCGCCCTCGGCCGCCTCCTTCAGGGCACCGTTTACTTCCTCCACCGGGGCCGCCTTCCCGAGCTGGACCACGAGATCCACGATTGAAACATTAGGAGTGGGGACCCGGATGGCCATTCCGCTCAATTTTCCTGCCAGCTGGGGCAACACGAGTGAAACGGCCTTGGCCGCCCCGGTAGTGGTAGGTATCATGGACAGGGCCGCGGCTCGTGCCCTTCGGAGGTCTTTGTGGGGGAAATCCAGGATCCTCTGATCCCCGGTATAGGAATGGGTTGTGGTCATCAAGCCTTTCTCGATCCCGAAACTATCGAGTAAAACCTTGCAGACAGGAGCAAGGCAATTGGTCGTGCAAGAGGCATTGGATACGATGTGGTGTTTCTCGGGATCGTATGCCTCGTGGTTGACCCCCATGACGATGGTGATATCGGGATCACTTGCAGGCGCCGAAATGATGACCTTCCTGGCCCCGGCGGACAGGTGGACCGATGCCTTCTCCCGGCTCCGGAAACGGCCCGTACACTCCATCACGATTTCCACTCCCACCTCATGCCAGGGGATCTTGGAGGGGTCTTGTTCAGAAAAAATCCTGATCTCCCTGCCGTCGACCTTAAGGGAATCATTCGTGCTCTCGACCTGGGCGTCCAGAATACCCTGTACGGAATCGTATTTCAGCAAATGCGCCAATGTCGCGGCATCCGTAAGATCGTTGACGGCCACGAAATCGACGTTAGGATTTCCCAATCCCGCCCGTAAAACCATCCTGCCGATCCGGCCAAATCCATTAATCGCGACTTTAACGGCCATGTTTTCTACCTCCTGTAACCCATCGGAAAAATGAAATGGCCCTGTTTAAAAAGGGCCGCCCATTAGTTGAATTTCCTATGGCTCATAGACTTCCCCTGGAGCTTCAGAGTCATGGAAACGGCGTCTTCATGGGTATCCCTGTAATAACAAGGTCTTACACCCACTTCTTCGAACCCCATCTTTCGGTAGAGCTCCCTGGCCGGTCCGTTTGACTCCCTTACCTCCAGCCAGACTTGGTCCACGCCCCAGTCGGTGCCCGTGCTTATCACCTCTTCGAGAAGTCTGCGACCGTATCCCCTACGTCTCTTGTCAGGCCGCACCGCAATGTGAAGGACCTCAATGAAGGCGTCGTGAATCCAAAAACAGACATAACCCGCCAACAGATGATCTTCTTCCAACACCCACAGATGTGACACAGGATTCAGGAGTTCCTGATGGAAGGCTTCCCGGCTCCATGGGGTCACGAAGGATGCCTTTTCGATCTCTAAAATACCTTGGAGATAGTGCCCGGAGTTTTCTCTTGTAACCCTTACAAGAGAGATCATGCGGACTCCAGCAGCTTCCCGGCGAGGGAGATCCCGTTCTTGCCAGCCTCCTGGGCCTTTTCAGCCAATTCTTTGAGCTTCAGGTTTTTCCGGTGTTGCACGATGGCGATGAGCATGGGGAGGTTCACGCCGGTGAGGACCTCGACGCGCTCTTCCTGGAGAAAGGAGAGGCTCAGATTGGAAGGAGTTCCACCGAACATATCCGTCAGGATCAGCACCCCTTCGCCTTTATCGAGGGAGGAAATCTTCCCCCCTATGGCCCTTCGCATCTCCTCGCTACCGGTTGTTGCGGTTATTGGCAAGGAATCCGCTGCTTCAATGCTCCCCACAATGAATTCCGCGGCGCTGAGCAACTCTCTCCCTAGGTCACAGTGGGTGACGATGAGCAAACCGATCATGGCAAAAAGGCGCCTCCCCTCTCCCTTTTCGGGTCAAAGGTTCAAAACTCCTCGTCGTTTTGAATAATCGCCCTGTAAATTTCCTCCTTGGTGTCCGCCTCCAGCAACGTCTTTCGAAAAGCGCTGTTTTTCAGAATCTTGGCAATCCTGGCAAGCGCCTTCAAGTGCACACTGGCGGAATTCTCCGGGGCCACCAGAAGAAAAAAGAGATGTGCCGGTTCGCCGTCCATGCATTCGAAATCGAGGCCCTTGCGGCTCCTGCCGAAGGATACGATCGGCCGCTTGAGACCGGAGTACTTTCCATGGGGAATGGCCACACCGTCACCGATGCCCGTACTGCCCAGACGTTCCCGCTCCAGCAGGACCTTTACGAGGGATCCCTTGTCCACGCTGGGTTCCAGGTGAACAACAGTCTCGGCCAGCTCCTCCAAGACTCCTCTCTTGTCCGTGGCCTTCAATTCGGGGAGAATGCCCTCTTCAACTAGTATCTCTGATAGTTTCATACTACTTCAATACCATCGGCCGGGAATCGACCGCCACCCTAACTAGTACCCATCCATAAATGGCCAATTTTCGCAATCTTCCGCTTCCGTCACAGTTATGGCGTGATAAAAACCCGGAACCCACTGCGGAGCAATGGTACTCACCACTCCACGCATGAGAAAAATCGGAAACCTGGTTAATGCCCAGAATAAATAAATCTATTGATGGGCACTAACTGGATGGCTCGATCAATCCTAAATTGCCGTTCTTTCTCCGGTAAATTACGTTGATTTCCTGGGATCTGGAGTTCCTGAAGACCAT
>JAFDEE010000135.1 GCA_019310525.1 Deltaproteobacteria bacterium
TCTCTGCGCCTGCCTGTGCCGGGCCTATCTGCCGTTCCAACGGGACAGGCAGGCACGGCAGACAGGTCAGACTCAAACCGGGGACCCACCCGTTGGGTGGGGAGTCGTCGCTTCGCGCGGACAAATTTTAATCCTTGAAGTTCTTAAAGCCCTATAGAATTTATCGCTTCAAGCAGGATCTGACATGTTCTCCTCGCTATGTTCCCGCCAGAAAGCCGGCGGGCAGGCGCTCCGCCGTCCATGGCTCCGCTCCCGCCAGATACCGGCGGACAGGCACTGCGGATTTCGTCCCTTCATCTATCCTGATTCAGGGCAATGTCAGCCCTGCTTTCCGCTGCCTCCGGGGAATCTGAATCCTCAAAATACTTCAATGTATGGTGCCTCTGCCGCTTGGCCCCCAAGCGGGGCGGTTAAAATTTTCGCCTTCCCCTCCGGGGCGTAGGCCTTCCGGGCCGGAGGCTTGACCTTGCACAAATTTTCTCATTTATGGATGGACACTAGGTATACCGGGAGGGCGGATATGCCCCTTTTTGATTGGAAAAATCCAATGGACATGGGGCCTTGATCATGTTATAGCCTTGGCGCAGCGAGGGCTGCCCGAATCGACCCGATTCGCGCGGCATACGTATCGACTCCACATCCTTTGGAGTAAAAAAAGCCTGAATTGGAGGGAACCCCGATGCTTCTCAGCTTGATGCGGCGGCATGCCAAATCATACCTCATCAAAATTCTTATCGCCATCATCGCGATCGTGTTTATTTTCTATTTCGGGTATTCTTTTACCTCCAGAGAGGGAGCGAAAGTCGCCACTGTGAACGGTGAATTGATCACCCGGGTGGAATACCAGAAAGCCTTTCGAAATCTCCTGGAAACTTATCAGAAACAATACAAGGGGTTCTGGAACGACCGCTTAATCAAGAGCCTGGGGTTGAAGAAACAGGCCCTGGATACCTTGATCACTGAAAAACTCATCAGCCAGGAATCCAGGCGAATCGGGCTGGAGGTCACGGATGAGGAAGTACAGAAGAGGATTCTCTCTTACCCCGTCTTCCAGTTCCGGGGCCGCTTTGATGAGGCCCGCTATCGTTCGCTCCTTGCGAACAACCATATGAAACCCGAGGAATTCGAGGCTGAAATAGCCAGGCAGGTCCTCCGGGAAAAGGTGCAACAGTTCATCTCTTCTTTTTTGTTGGTGACCGACCGGGAAGTGCAGGATTATTACACCTTTGCCAACGAACAGGTGAAGGTCGCCTTTGTCAAGTTTTCCCCCAAGGACTTTGAAGACTCTCTTTCATTAGATACTTCAGAGATGGAGAAGTATTTCAAGGAACATCGGTCCGAGTATCGTATTCCTGCGAAAATCAAAATCGTTTACATCGAGATCGATCCAGACCGTTACAGGGACCAGATAACTGTCTCCGACCAGCAGATCAAGGACTACTATTACGACAACATTGAACGATACAAGGTGAAAAAGCAGATCAGGGCCCGCCATATCCTGTTCAAGTTGGATGAAAATGCACCTGAAGACAAGGTGAAGGAGATCAAGGCAAAGGCCGCGAAGATACTTGAAAGGGCGAAAAAAGGTGAGGATTTTGCGGCTCTGGCCAGGAAATTCTCAGAAGGCCCCACCAAGGACAAAGGGGGGGATCTCGGGTACTTTTCAAAAGGGGAGATGCTCAAGCCTTTTGAGGAGGCTGCTTTCAAACTGAAGAAAGGCGAGATCAGTGGATTGGTCAGGACTTCCTTTGGTTTCCATATCATCAAGGTGGAGGATATCCGGGAACCCAGGACCAAAAAGCTGGAGGAGGTGCGCCAGGAGATTCTTGATGAATTGGGGAAGATTGCAAGGTCCGATTTCGCCCATGAAAAGGCCCTGGCCCTGATTGATCAGATGCCATACGACGTGGACCTTGAAGTGTATGCCAAGGAGCACCATGTGCCGGTAAAGAGCACGGACTTTTTTGCTGAAAACGAACCTATTCCTGAGATCGGTGGTGATTCGAAATTGAGAAAAACTCTTTTTTCTCTTGAGAAAAAGGAAATCACGGATCTCATGGAGGTCAATGAGAAGTTTTACATCTTTCAGGTAGCAGACAAAAAACCTTCTTACCTTCCTGAACTTCAGGAAGTGCGAGGTGAAGTCGAGAAGGATTTCCGGGCATACCTTGCCAGCCAGAGGGCAAAGAAGGCCGCTGAAGCGTTCCTCAAGCAGGCCAGGGATGGGAAGGATTGGAAAAAGTTGATCGCCTCCCAGAAGGGACTTACTGCAGAGGAAACGACTTTTTTCAAGCGGATTGGGGCTATTGATCCGATTGGATTCGCCTCCGACCTCCAGGAGGCGGCCTTTGGTCTTGACAAAGACCATCCTTACCCGGAAAAGGTCTTCGAGAATGAGGAGGGGGTCTATGTGATCCGCTGGGAGGCATACAAGGCGGCCGACCAGGAAGAATTCGAAAAGGAAAAGGAACGATACCGTGCCACCCTGTTCCGGGTCAAGCAGGGAGCCTTGTTGAGCGATTGGATCAATGCCCTTCGAAAGAAGGCTGAAATCGAAATACTGAGTGATCTGTGACCTCTTGGGGGGATTTGCAGGAGCTGAGACAAGGGATGTGTAGTATGCTCCTTCAGGGGCGTGTTTCCGCCTGCAGTTCGCAATTATTCCCCCCCGCCTCAGGAGGTCTTAATCCCGATCAAATATCTCTTCCCTTGTGAGGTGATCACGTACTTGCCGTTTTCTTCTTCAATGTGTTCGGCGAGTTGGTAATAGGCCGCCCGGTTGAATCGGGCTGGGAACATCCCGGCTTTGACCTTACAATAAAGAACGTTCCCCTTCCCCACGAACAGGGTTTCAGGGTCTAGCTCTTCCTCACTCTCATCGCTGAGATAAAGGACGTATCGTTTTCCCAGGGAATCATCTGTTTTGACGATTGTCCTCCAGACTACGAAGGGTGTATCTTCTACCTCCACGATACACCGATCTCCTGCAAGGGTTATAATGTACCGGCCCTCGGAATCCGCCTGCATCTGCTGGTAGAACATGCGGATGAAATCACGGCGGACCATTTCGATCCCCTTGAAAAACCATCGTCCTTCCTTGTCGATGAAGATAGAGCAGGGCGGTGTTTCACTTGCGTTCATTCGTCTTTTTCCCTCTCTTCTTGAAATGTCTCCTGCCTTTCCGTTTTCCTCTCCCAGCACCCCTTGATGGAGGTGCGATGTTCCTCTCCTCCAGCCATCCCCGGGCCTCCTCATGGAGGTCTTCCAATGCGGATCGGACCAGGATGGCTTTGTACATTTCGATCTCCGCAAGCTCGTCACTCAGGCCGAGGCAATGGGAAAGACGCCCCGCCTGACCCGGATGCCGGGCAATGTAAGTCTTGAAGGCCCTGACATCCCGGTTCCTGAGGATTCGGTTGAGTCCCCTGTGAAAATTAGCATATCCCTGTTCGTATTCTCTCTCATCCATGCATACAGTTCCTGTTTGGGCGGTTCAGGTCCGTCGGGAATGGTGCTGGCGCTCTTCCCCATGGGAAAATCAGCCCCCGGCAGGTTCGCCGGATTCGATGTTTTTGAAGCTTTATAATAATCCGTTGAATTCAACGTGTCCATGACCATATGGATAAGTTTTATCTACAAGGATTGGTTTGGATTCCGATAGAAATTTCCCGCTTCAGGCAAAGGGTTCGGAGTTCCTTCGAAGCCCCTGCAATCTAATCTGGAGAGTACTTCAATTTGATATCATGCTCCAAAAGGCCGATGGCGCCTCTGGGCCTGCCCGCCTCTGGTGTGGCTTACCCGCTGCAGTTTGGCGGGCTTGCCCGGGGGAATTTCTGTATCAAGTGTTTCACCTGAAAACCACTGCCTGCACCACCGGGAGAAGGGGCATGTGGATCTTTTCGGAAGTGACCTGTTGGGAGGCCTGCCAGACAGCAGCAGGTAAACCTTCGTTATTTCAGGGGGTTAGGGATGAGGGAAGCCCCGGCTCCCGCTTGTAAAAGCGGGAGAACGGCGGAGGGGGCAAGACTCCCCCGTCACTAACCCCTTGAAATGACCAGGCCGTGAGACCCGGGAACGAGGAAAAGATCCCCATGCCCCTTCCGTTTCCATAACACCCGGTGCGTACTTCAATTCGGTACCGATCTCCAAAAGGCCGCTGGCGCCTTTTCTTTCGTTCGGAGGCTCCCGGGCTGGTGTTTTCAGCGGCTTATCAGCGGGGGACACCGGCCCCCTCCGCATTCTCCCGCTCTAAGAAGAGCGTGAGCTGCGGCGCGCCCTCCCGCCAGTCACTTCAGAAAAGGAGCCATCGGCCCTTGCTCGAACCCTCCCTCCAAGGAGAAAAAGATCAAAAGCGTTAAGCCTTGGCACTCGAGAATTTCAACTGTAACTGACTCTCTTGAACCAGAATGACAAGGGGCCTTTTCGCACGCCCTTCCAGGATCAAGTGTTTCACCTGAAAACCACTGCCTGCACCACCGGGAGAAGGGGCATGTGGATCTTTTCGGAAGTGACCTGTTGGGAGGCCTGCCAGACAGCGGCGGGCAAGCTACGCCAGCCTCGGGTTGAACTCGAAAATTCTATTTTGGACAAACGTGATTCACGATATAGAATGAAAACATCCGGAAAGCCTCTTTTTTTCATTCGCCTTCGCCACAGGATACCTTGTACACATGGAGGGATGGCGAGGTGGCTATATTGAGGCGCTTTTGTGCGAAAGCGAATCGAGCTTTGTCACAATTCCACTCAGGATGCCCCGTTGCTCGGAGACCTTTGAAAAACGTTTAATTTTGTTCAAGGTCAAGGAAGGCGAAAATTTTAACCGCCCCGCTTGGGATATCAAGCGGGACAAGCATCCATACATTGGAGTATTTCGAGGATTAAAATTTGAGCCTGACGCAGCCTGGTCACGCCGTAGCCTTGGCGAAGGCGGAAGATTGGGCAAAAGGGAGCGTTTTTCAAAGGTCTCGCTCGGAGAGGGGAGCCTCAGGAGGGGTGTGGCTGGATCCATTTACCAGGTTCATTTCGTAAGGAAGAGTAAAACAGAGCCTCAAGTAAAGGGAACGGGACGTCCCGGTTTTTGAAAATGAATGTTAAAAGAAAGAAGGATGATGAAAAGAAAGCCCTCCATCCTTCGGCCCTTTTGGCCAAGGAAGGCCGGGTCGAGGGAGCGATGGATGAAGAAGGAATCATCAAGTTCCAGTGCACCTGGATAGAGGGGAAGCCTCTCCCGGCGGAATCCGTCAGGGAACTTAACCGGTGCCGGAAATGGTTGTATCGAAAGGGATGGATCGGGGCCTATGGCAATGGGGTCGGATTCGGGAACATCAGTATAAGGACCCAGGATCCCGGCTGGTTCATCATCACAGGTTCCGGAACGGGAAGGCTGAAAAGGCTGAAGGAAGAGCATTTCAGCTTGGTCCTTTCGGTGGACTTCGAGCGAAATGCGCTCACTTGCCGGGGGGGAGCAAGGGCCTCCTCCGAGTCCATGACCCATGCCGCTGTCTATTACTCAGTCCCCGCGATCCGAGCAGTCGTTCACATCCACGATCTGAAACTATGGGAAAGTTTGCTTGGGCGGGTCCCGACGACCTCCGCATCGGCGGGTTACGGCACTCCTGAGATGGCCTTTGAGGTGATGCGGCTTTTTAAAGAAACGGATGTCCTGCAAGGGAAAATCTTTGTCATGGGAGGGCACCGGGAAGGGATCGTTGTTTTTGGTCGTGACCTCGAGGAAGTGAAAGAAGCGCTGTTGAGGGCTGTTAAGATTCGGAAGCGAAGATAAAGACCCCCATGCCCTTAAAGACGAATTCAATTCAGGAAAAAGCGGGAATGGGTAGTTCCGTTGACTTCCCGCATTGACGCTTCTTCGGCCCCTTGTTAAGATGGATTTCGCATTTTCGCCCCGCGGTCTGCCCCCTGGAAGTGCGCCTTACTGGGAAAAGCTTTAGAACCGGGCGGCAAACGCCTTTCGGTTCCCTCCATTCCATTATGGAGAGCAGATCCGGTGGTTCACCCAACAGGACCGTCAGGTGAAAGGAGGCACATCATGTCAGAGGAAACAAGAAAGTCGACTCCGGAATTTGAAAAAGCGCTTGAAATCGGACGCCCGCCGAATATCCGGCGGCTTTTTCCTAATTCCCGAGCCTTGATTGTAAGCGGCAAGGTAATCGACCGCGCCATGAAGGCCAAGGGAAAGGCCATGACCATCGCTGCGAACGGCCGAAACCATTTCGTGATCAGAGGAACCCTCCGGGCGGCCCAGAGGGCGAATGCGGCCGTAATCATTGAAATTGCCAAATCCGAGGGAGGGCCGTCGGCCTATTGCGCGGTGAATTTCTGGAACCTGGCCCGGCAGGTCGACGCCGTATGCAACGAACTCGGGCTTACGATCCCCGTGGCCGTACACGCGGACCATTACGGTATCAAGAGTGAAAAGGACCTGGAGGCGGCCAAAACCGAAATCCCTTCCATGTTTGACGCAGGCATCACCTCCATCGCCATTGATGCGTCACATCTTCAGGATGCCGATAATCTGAAAGCCAACCTCACCCTGAGTCCTTTTGTTCCCAAGTGGGCGGGCTATGAGACCGAGGTGGGGGAGATCAAAGGAAAGGAAGGATTGTCCACAAAGGAGGAGGCCCTTTTCCTGATTCAGGGATTGAACGCCCATGGTGTTTTTCCGGACTGGATCGCCTTAAACAACGGCACCACCCATGGAATAGAGGCCAGCGATGCCGGTATCCAGGTCCCTTTGACCAAGGAAATCCATGAGGCCTTGGAGCCTTATAAGGTTTCCGGGGCGCAGCATGGCACCTCGGGGAACAACTCGGAAAGACTTCGGCTGATCGTCCAGGAGACGGCTACTACCAAGGCCAATGTGGCCACAGCCCTCCAAATGATCAGTTGGGGGGTGAAGGTCAATGAATTCGGGAACGCTTATTTGGATGAGAATGGTGAATTCGTAAAAATTCCGGATCAGGGTATGACGGACGACCTCTGGAATGAAATAGTGAGTTATGCCAAGGAAAAAGGCCTCAAGGGAGGGAATTACAAGAAACTCAATCTTCCCTTCGAAAACCGCCTCTTGGCCCAGCCAAGGGAAATTCGGGAGAGAATGGCCAAGGGGGTGGAGGATTTTGTTTATGAACTCCTGACCGATGTCTTCAATGCCGGGGATACGGCTCCCCTTGCCTTGGAGGCCATTCTTGAAGCAGGGAGCTATGATCTGGGACCGAAGGTGGGCAGGATCGAGAACCCGGCGGACTGGACAGAGGAAAAGTACAGAGAAAGGGCATCCATGCTCACAAGGGACAGAGGACCGGAAGGAGATTTCGACGACTAGAGACTCAATGGATCACGGCACGGGTGAAGGTTTACGGCCTTCACCCTTTAAGAGGAGGGTTGCTTTTCAGGGTGAAAACCCGCGGACAAGTCTCCTTCATCACAAATGAACTAGGGGCCATCCATGAAGTAGGTGATTTTATTTAAGGTCTCAAGCCTCCGGCCCGGAGGGGAAGGTGAAAAATTTTATCGCGCGTAGGGACGATTCTTCACCCTCCAGGCGGATCCCGGGTTTGAGCCTGACCTGAGAGAATGGAAGGAAGGCCGTTATGGATGGGCACTAACCAAGAAAAACACCATGACAGACGATACAAGTATGACAAAGGAGAAAACCCGCCTCTGGATCAAGGACATCAAGGAAAACGACCGGATTCATGACCTTTACCTGGTCAAACTGAAGAAAAGGGGGGTTACCCGCAATGGGACCCCTTTTTTGAGCTTGAGGCTTGCTGACAAAACCGGCGAAGTGGAGGCCAAGCTCTGGGAGCGAGTGGATACCCTCTCTCCCCTCTTCAAGGAAGGTGATGTCCTGGAGGTCAAAGGAAGGGCAGGGACTTATCGTGATGAGATTCAACTGACCCTCTCCGACCTTGCGGTACCCGGGGAAGTGAAGGACAGGACGATTTTCCTGGAGTCCTCGCCCAGGGATACCGGGGAGATGATGAAGGCCCTCAAGGAGATCCTCAAAACACTGGGAAACGGGCACCTGAGGGGCCTCGTGGATCGTTTCCTGTCCGACCGCGATTTCCTGGCTCTTTTCAAGGAGGCCCCGGCGGCGAAGGGTTTCCACCACGCCTACCTGGGAGGACTGCTCGAACATACCCTCTCCGTCTGCCGCCTGGCCCGGGTGGTTTCTGATCATTACGAAGAGCTGGATGGTGAACTTCTGCTTGCTGGGGCCTTTCTACACGATGTGGGAAAGGTGCGGGAATTTCATTTCGATCGGAAGATCGACTACACGGGTGAAGGTCGTCTCCTGGGGCATCTCGTGCTCGGGGTAGCCATGGTTGAGGAAAAGCTTTCAGCAATGAGGGGGTTCCCCGAGGAGACGGCACTCAAGCTCAAGCACATGATCCTGAGCCACCACGGAGAATATGAGTTCGGTTCACCCAGGCGGCCCAAGTTTCTTGAGGCCTTTGTGCTCCATATCATCGACGACCTGGATGCCAAGGTGAAAGGGATCTCCCATTTCATGGAAAGGGACCGCAGGGAAGGGGCCTGGACGGAATTCAACCCTATCTTCGAACGCTATCTCCTTAAAGGGGCGCTGACGGAAGAACTGGATAGGGAGTTCTCAGAGGCCGCCGCCCCTATGGATGAAGGCAAGCAGAAAGTCCTCTTTTCCTCTCTGATGCACGAGCAGGCCACAGGTGCCGACAGGGAGGGTGGGGGAGAAGGATCGCCCGGCACCTCCTAATGCCCATCCATAAAAGCCTTCTTTTCCGGTGGCGCGGGCATTTGGCTTTCCTCCGATACGAGACCTTTGAAAAACGTCCCCTTTTGCCCAATCTTCCGCCTTCGCCAAGGCTACGGCGTGACCAGGCTGCGTCAGACTCAAATTTTAATCCTCGAAATACTTCAATGTATTCCTGCGGTTAAAATTTTCGCCTTCCTTGACCTTGCACAAATTTTCTCATTTATGGATGGACACTAGGTATAATCCCCAAAACGCTCCATCAGTTCTCTTAGCTTGCCTGGGGCGTCCCCAAGGTCCTGTTCCCCTGGAGGAGTGCCTGCGGCCGTCTCTATGATGCCCATATCCCTCAAGATACGCTTGATCATAGGCACGGGCCTGTCCTCATAGAGATCCAG
>JAFDEE010000136.1 GCA_019310525.1 Deltaproteobacteria bacterium
CAAGGATACGGGTAAGAATTTGAGTATAATTTTCCCGTTCATGAGTGTCTATTCAAAGGATTTTCCGGCAGGGCGGATTGTGCTTGGCGGGAACGCCACTGGATATCGTATGTATACTGTTGTGATCAAGGAGCGATGATGCCCGCGTGGCCCCCGAGGCCGAAGGTTAATGTCCCATTCTGGGAATGGGAGAACCTTGGGCCTTCAGGAGAAGACTTCAGTGTGGTTGGTGTAAGACCTCCCAAGCCGGCCTCTAAGCATTTCACTTGACCCCTTGACCCCTCGACCCCTCGGACCCTTGGCCCCTTTCTTTTAGTCAGGGTTCAAGTGGTTGGTGTAAGACCCCCCAGGCCGACCCCATCAGGGGGCGGCATTGGACTTTGTAAGCACGGTAAGAAGCTCGATAATTTTCTTGTTCTGCTCGATCATCAGGTCGTATTTTTCAATGGCTTCGTCGTATTTTTCCAGGAGTTGCCGGTTTTGCTCGTGGATGAGGTTGAGCATTTTGGTGGTGTAAAAGGTCGCAAGGGCCGTTTGGCCGATCAGGTAATCCGTACCGGCGGAACTTCCTTCCCGTGGCTCCAGGGACTTGTACTTGCGATGGAATTGTTCAAAGGAATCACCTTCTTCAGGATTGCAGGGAACAGTAAGCACCAGTAAAGGCAGAAAAAAAATGAAAAGGAAAAGAATGCCTTTTTTGTTCATTTCGGGCAGCCTCCTTTGTTTGCCGTGTGTTACCGGGAGAAGCAATGAATTTCCAGTCCGCGTAAGACGATGCTTCCTTGAAGGATGCATACCGGGACGGGAAATGACCTCTCTTGAGGGGAGGTTCCAGACTCTTGCTGAATACCCCTTTGATGCCGCCTGTCTTGTCCATTATCAGACCCCATTCCCCGTCCTCGGTCATGGGATCCCTGTAAAGCTTTCTCAGGTGCCTCCTGACATCGTGATACCGGGGGTCTTTTAAAAGGTGGGCGAGGGATAGAGGGTATTTAGCACCTCCGGATCCCGGATTGCTCAAATAATAAGATTCGATGGCCCTTCGTATCTGGTCTCCCCTGAAGAGCAGCTCCTTCTCTTTTTCTCTCTTTACCGTTGTGCTCCAGTACCGGCCGGCCGCACCCAGTGCAATGCCCATTACGGCCACAAGGATGAGCGCACTCAGGTAAGTGAATCCTGACCTGTCCGGCCCGAAGAACCAGGCATCACGGCTGGAGATGAAGGTGTGTACTGTTCTTCGCGCCATGCCGGGTCACCATTCATTGTATGGAGTTCCATCCAGGCTGACCAAGTCGCTCCCGCTGTGCACATCGTAGACACCACCCCCCGGGTCATCTTCCGGCGGGATCAGGATCCACGTTGAACGGGAACGGGTGAAGGGATCCTCGGGAACCTGCCGGATGTATTTTTTCTCCACGAGTTCATCCAGGGAGGATGGGTATTTCCCGTGATCGGCATAGTACTGGTCGATAACATCCCTCAATACGAAAAGGCTCCGGCGAAGAGAGGTTTCCTTGGCCCGGATGATACTTTTCTGGAAGTTCGGCTGGGCGATGGATGCGAGAATACCGATGATCGAGAGAACGATCATCAGTTCGATCAAAGTGTATCCCCCGTGCTTTTGCCTGAAACGGGGCGCGGAAGCGGCAATGGATTCCACGGCCTTATTTTTCTCCTGCAATCGTCGGTCGGTATGAGAGAGAGGTATCCCCCAAAGGGCTACCATTCCTTGTATGGCGTCCCATCGAGGGCGATTTCTTCGCTTTTTGAATAGACGTCATAAACGTCTTGTCCTCCCCAGATCTCACTGTCCGGTTCGTCGAAATAGGACCGCAGGCCCCACTCCCCGTCCTCGGTCATGGGATCCCTGGGTATCCGCCTGAGGAATTTCTTTTTCATCTTGACGGGGCCTTTCAGGTCTACTCCTTCCACGAGCACCTCCAGGTTCTCCGGGTAACCGCTGGCCCCGGCCTTTCGCGGTATTTTGCCCTCGTCCGAAAGGCGCTTGTATTCATCCAGGGCGGTCCGGATGATCCGGAGGTTTTCCCTGAGCTTGAGTTCCTTGCTCCTCTTGTAAGAAATCCGGGACAGGGGCATGATACAAGTGGCCAGAACGGAGAGGATCACGAGTGTGACCAGGAGTTCGATAAGGGTTACCCCGGAAGGTTTGCGAAAGCCCCGGAACATGTTCATCCCCCGATGGCCCAATCCCGTTTCACCACGTGTATATCTTTCCGGAATTGTTTCCTGCCCAGGAGGATCTCTCGATATTCCTTGGCGGATTTGAGATCAGGAAATCTTCCCACGAAGACCCGGTAGTAGATCCTCTGCTTGCTGGGGATATACTTGGAAAAGGTAAAGGAGTCATAACCGCTTTCTCTAAGCGATTTGACCCGAAGCTCTGCATCATCCGGGCGAAGAAAAGAGTTCACCTGGATACTGTATGGGGTGGATGGGGGCCAGGCCTCCTCGGTGTTTGCCGATTCAGGGCCCGATGCCTGGTCTGGGGCACGCTCGGGGCCGGCCATGGGCGGAGAGACGGAGGCGGAGACCCGGAGCGGGGTCGGATGCTTTTCGGTCCGGGAAGAGTCCGACTCCGTGGCCGAAGGCGGCGTCTCTTCAGGAAGCACAGGCGACGGAAAACTTGGCTTGACGTCCACCGGTTTTTCCGGGTTCACTTCGTCTTTTTCCTCTGTCTGTCCGCTGCCGGGCCCTTTCACGGGAGCGGGAGGCGAAGGCTCCATTTCCGGGATATCGGAGTAGGCCTCTTTTCTTGCCAGGTAGCTTTCAAAGGGTTCCCGCAACGAAAAATTCCCCTCGTTGCCTGACCAGATCTCGGAGACTTCCGTTTCGGGGATTTCCTGGCTTCGGATAATGATCGGGGTGATGGCCATGATGATGTCCGTCTTCGAGTTGTCCGTATTCTCGTTGGAGAACAGGCGGCCCACGGCGGGGATATCTCCCAGGAACGGGATTTTTCTTATAGTGCGGCGTTCTTCGTCGCTGATGAGGCCTCCGATTATTACCGTTTCACCCGGCCTGATGGTGAGCACGCTCTTGGCCTTTCGGGTTCGGATCGCATATTGCGGATCCGAGGTGGTTCCGACGTTGTCTCCAAGGGCGCTCACTTCCAGCGTCAGGTCGAGGGTTATCTCGTCGTGGATGTTTATAGTGGGCTTAACATCCAGTTTCACACCCACGTCCTGGTACTGGAAGTCCGTGGTGACCGCGCCCGTGGTATCAACGCGCCGGTTCGTACGGAGGGGCACACGTTCGCCGATGTGGATCTGGGCCTTTTCGGAATTTTTAACCCGGATCTGAGGATTGGCCAGCGTCTTGGTATCTCCGTCCTGTTTCAGGAGATTCAGGGTGGCCGTGGGCAAGGAGAAAAGGATGTTTTCAGAGGATATTCGGTCAAGGGCATGCAAAGAGCCTGAACCCGTGGCCCTGTAACTGTCGCTGTCAGAAGCGGAATTGAAGAAGTCGAGGGCCGGTTCACCAAGCCCGATGGAAAGGGAGGACGGATCGAATTCGATTCCCAGATTCTTTTCCTTGCTCCGGCTGACTTCTAGGATTTCCACGTTCAACATGACTTCTGAAGTCGGGCGGTCATTGGCCTCGATGACCTTTGAGGCAACGTCAATGAGTTCTTCGGTCCCCCGGATCACCACGGCGTTCAGTTTCTCGTTGGCGATGATATCCTTGCTGTTGAGGATCTTTGAGAGAAGAGCCACCGCCTTTTTTACGTCCAGGTTGGCCAGGTAGAAGGTCCTGATTTTCAGGTCGCGGTATTCCTTTCGCTTTGAAGGTGTATCCGGATAGATCATCAGGGTCTTGTCGTTGACTAATTTAGCGGCAAGCCTGTTGGTTTTCAGGAGAATACTCAGGAATTCATCGAAGGAGATATCGGTCACGAAAAGGGTCACCTTGGTTTCCTGAACGTCCCGGTCGAACACGAAGTTCACGCCCGTCAAGCGAGTAAGGACTTCAAACACGTTTAGAATGGGGGTATTCTTGAATTTCAACGAAACGGGGGTCTCCCGGTCGATTTTGAGGCGGAAATGGGGGGGTCTCTCTTCTTTCTTTTTGAAACCGGCAAGGGCCTTCTTTGCTTTCTCGTCCCCGGGATTCAGTTCCAGGGCCTTGAGAAACGCCTCCCGGGCCTGAGCATACTTTCGGGCCTTCAGCAGGTCTTCCCCCTTCTTCACGTAATGCCTGGACTCGTTGAGGGCGATGGCCTTCTTGATCATGTCTTCGGCCTTGATGTTGGAAGGATCAAAGGCGATGGCCATTTGGAATTCCCGGATGGCCTCCTCGTATCGATGCTTTTCCAGGAAGGCTTCGCCCTTTACGAGGTGAACGAATGAGGCCTGTTTTTTGGCCCGGTAAAGAAGGATCTTGGTTTCCCGGTCGTCCGGGTTCTCGTTGTAAGCCTTTTGAAGGATTTGGACGCTCTTGTCCCAGTCCCCGCCGGCGGCGTACTGTTTCCATTCATCGACGACCAATTTGGAAGGAGCGCATCCAAGAAGAAGGGCTGTCGCCGCCATTAAGAGTAAAAAGCGAATAATAATGTTTTGCGGATCCAGAGAATACCGCATGAACTTAAACTCCGTGCCCGGTGAAAAAGGAGAATAATTCCATTACAATGACTCCCAGGGGGTGTCACGGGCTTTACCCCCGGCAAGACCCGATCAAAAATCCGTAAGATCGACGAAAACGTTCTCCTTGATGTTTTTTGCCCAGAGCGTCAACCGGTCTTTTGAGATTTCTTTGACGAGGTACTTTCCCTCTATCCAGTCGCCTTCCTTAATGACAAGAATATCGTTTCCGTGTTCAAGAAACAGGATGCGCTCATTGTCCCGGTCAAGATATCCGAATGTCCGGAACGTACTCAGATCTTCTTCCACCTTTCGCCTCTCCAGATCCCGGGGAGGTGGAGTCTCCACCACCGGGGTCCCCTGGACTTCTACATTTTCTTCCAGGTGGTTCCCCGGGACCTCTGGTTCCCTGGCCCGGTAAAAGACGTTTCGGATCATTTCCCTTGAACGGGGTCTCATCTTGTTCAATAGGTCCAGTCTTACCCGGTGATTCAGCTCCGGGACCTGGATCTTCCCGGGTTGTTTCATTATCCGGGATGCCTTTGGTGCACCCGTGTAAGTAAGTGTCTTGACCCGCTCCTGCTTGAAAGGATTCAGGACGAGCCGGTAGACGATTGAAATACCCAGCAGGCACAAGAGAAGTGCCAGTACGAATGTTTTTTTCTCCTCGAAGAATCCTATGAACGCGGGGAGTGTCATGGGCTGCCAGAGCCTAGGGTTTATCTAGTTTCCATCCATAAATGGCCTTTTTGCGCAATCTCTGCGTCAATCTGCGGGATTCCTTGTGCGACGTACTTATAGTACGCCTCCGCGTAATCCCTTGATTTCCTTGATCTTGCACAAAAATTCTCATTTCTGGATTGGAAACTCGCTAGTGCCCAAAATTTATCCCAAATTATGCGTGAACGTTTGCCCGCCTCGGGCGCGGCTTGTCCAAGGAAGGGTAAAAGGATTTTCCCGAAGCGGCCTATTTTGGCTCTGGAGCAGCCTGCCTGCCGCAGGCAGGGAGAGCGGAAGAGCCAAAATAGGCAGTGAGCGGAGCCATGGACGGCG
>JAFDEE010000137.1 GCA_019310525.1 Deltaproteobacteria bacterium
ATTTGGAGCGACTTTTCATAAAGCGCAAAGCGATTAGATTGGCAAAAGAAGCGATCAGCAACCCGTTTCCCCCGATGTTGACACCATAAGCAATAATCCTGAGATTGGAGGAATAGTTGACCAGTAAGATGGCTGAAGGGACATTGCTGATTATTTGCGACATAAAGGCGCCTGAAAGGAGAAGTGTCCGGGTGTTGTCAAAATTCAACATGGCAAACAAGCGCTGCGTCGCTTTTAGCCGGCAGATCAGATTTAAGTCGATGAAAATGACAATGAAAAGAAGAATAAGCCCCCAATCTGTTTTTAAAATGACTTTTCGGCCGGCAAACAACATAGAAACAAAAATTACCGCCAAAAAGTATTTTTCATACTGCAGTTCAATGGAAAGGATGAAGGCAATCAGCAAAACTGCAGACAGACAAAACAGCTTGCGATCCACAACCGGATACCGGCAATCGGTGGATTTGATTTTTGTTGAAGTGAAGGAAAGAAGTATAGTTATGAATAGCCAGGCCGACATTACAGAAACCAACGGGGCCATTTCCCTGATAAAGATCGGGAACGAAACACCCCGCTGGTGCCAAAGAAAAATGTTCTGGGGATTGCCGTTAGTTGTGAACTAAACCCCCTGCCCATGGCGGTGGATCCGGAAAGGTTCCACCGTTCCGGCGAGAGATAAAATAGGTCCTTTCTCCGGGAAAGTCCTTTTGGTCGGAACAGGAGGAAGAACCGATGCACGATCAGTGCAGTTTAACGCATGTTCACTGGTGGGCCACCCCCCGGAGGGGGGTAGACCCACAGGGCCGGAGGAACAGGATCTTATAGCAGGAGTAACCGCCCGGCCCTGGAGCCTTTTGGGAAGACAGGCAACCCTAACCGCCGAAGCGGTCCTTCCAGGCCGGGAGCTTCGCCATCATATTCCTGGCCGCATCCTGTGCCACGGACTCGTCCAGGCCCTGTGTTCTGACCATGAACTGGGTCATGCCGGCAAGCGCTTCCTCGTAGGATTTCATCGTTCCGTCGGGCCGTGCACAGTGGACGCAATAATCCTTGCTCTCGTCGCCCATCGGGAAATCCTCGGGTTTCTCCATGGGCATGCCGCATGCGATACACCTCTTACTCATCATCTTTCTCCTTTCTCGGTCGACAGCAATTTCATGAAATGGTCCAGCAATTCACTCCCGTAACGGGCAATGACCGATCCGCCGGGAGCGAAGAGATCACGATTCTGCAGATATTGGTGGACAAGGCCGATCCAGGTGTTGAACAACAGGTGCATGGGTACCTGCTTGATTTTGCCGGCCGCCATCTCTTTCTGAGCCGCCTCAAAGAGGTGGAAAGAGATGGCGGACTGAATACCAAGCAGCGTATCGCGGGCCTGCCTGGGAAGCAGGTGCCTTTCTGCAACCAGCCGGCCATAGAAGGCCTCGTATTGCGCCAGCCCTTCCAGGTGAGCTTCAAGGACGTCTCTCACTCCTTTGCCCCGGTATGCCAGTTCATGCATTTTCCGGGTCACCTTCTCACCGAATTCCTCGATGACTTTGACCAACAGCTCTTCCCGGCTCGGGAAGTGTACGAATATCGTACCGTGGGCGACTCCTGCCTTTCGGGCGATGTCAAGGGTGCGTGTGGCGGTAAGGCCCTTTTCCGAAAACTGCCGAAAGGCCACCCGTAGAAGCCTTTGTCGTGTTTGTTGTTTTTGGGTCTTGCGTGATACGGCCGGGGCTGCAAGCATTTGAGTTCCAACTCATTGAGTTTTTAATCAGTATAATTGAAGGAAAGATATCTGTCAATCATTTTTTGAATGATTTTATGTGCTTAATACGGTATACACAGGAGCAGGGAACCCTTTGTATTCTTCGATGCAGGCCGGAAAATCGGTCTCAAAAAAGAGGAGTTGCAATACATGTCTTCCGACACGAGACACAAATGGACTTTTCGCGCACGTTTCAGGCGTCATGCCTTTGGGTGGCGTTCACAACCGGCCGTCAAGCGAATCAAGGAGGCTGTTTCGGAAATAAAGAAGGCGGCACGGAAGGATCCGGTCCTGGGCGCCGAAGGTGCCGTGTTGTTCCTGGAGAAGGTTTCACCGGCCCTGGAGCATGTGGACAGCTCCTCGGGTGCCGTGGGCACGGCGGTCAATAACGCCATCGAGGCGCTGGTGCCGATCATCGCCAAGGCCCCGGCCGACGACAATCTGCGGGAGAGGTGGCTTGAACGGCTCTGGCAGGCGGTTGAAGATGATGAGATCCCTTACATCGAGCTGCTTCCCGAGCATTGGGGATCCCTTTGTGTCACCCCCGAGCGGGCCTCCCGCTGGGCCGACGGGTTCATTGATGGAGTGCGTATGATATTGACGGATTCTGAACCTGGAGGCTACTACAAAGGGACGGCGGCTTGCCTGAGCGCCCTGTTCCAGGCGGGACGGTATGAGGAGATCCTGGACCTGCTCAAGCTTGCGCCCTATAAGTTCTGGGAATATCGAAAATGGGGCGTGAAAGCGCTGGCGGCCATGGGCAGGAAGGCCGAAGCCCTTCGATTTGCCGAGAATTCCCGAGGGCTTAATGAACCGGATTCCATCATCAGCCAGGCCTGTGAAGAATTACTCCTTTCGAGCGGCATGGCTGAAGAGGCGTACAGGCGCTATGCCATTGAAGCCAACCGGAAGACGACCCACCTGGCCACGTTCCGAGCCATCTGCAGAAAGTATCCGGACAAGAAACCAGCGGAAATCTTGATGGATCTCGTCGCAAGTACTCCTGGAAACGAAGGCAAGTGGTTTGCCGCGGCCAAGTCGGCCGGACTGTATGAGGAGGCCGTCGAACTGGCCAATCGCACTCCCTGTGATCCCCGGACCCTCATCCGGGCGGCACGGGACATGGCCGAGACCGAGCCGCGGTTTGCTGTAGAGGCCGGTATCGCCGCGCTGCGGTGGCTTGTTGAGGGCTACGGTTATGAAATCACCGGCCTGGATATCTGGTCAGCCTATGATTACACAATGACGGCCGCCGAGAATGCCGGATGTAAACCTGAAACCATTGAACGCATCCGCAGGCTGATTGAGAAAGAGAGCTTTGGCGGACGCTTCGTCACCAAAGTCCTGGGCCGTGAGCTTGGTTTGGATTTGAAGGCACGGACTTCTGGTCGCCGTGAAAAGGACCTTGACTGATGCCAGGCACAGGGCTCGGGAGAAGTTACGAGACTTCTGAAAAACGTTCAATTTTATTCAAGATCAAGGAAGACGAAAATTTTAACCACCCCGTGAGGGATGCCAAGCGGCAGAGGCACCATACATTAAAGTATTTCGAGGATTAAACTACTATCGGCTGAAGCCGTAAGCTTAGGGGCCAAGGGGTCGAGGGTTCAAGGGGTCAAGTGAAAAACATCTTTCTTTGAATCCCGGTTTCTCACTTGAATCCTTGAACCCTACTAAAAAAACGATCCAACTAAAATTTTCGCCTGGAAAGTCCAAGGTTCTCCCATTTACAGACTGGGACATTATTAAAATCTAAGCCTGACGCAGCCTGGTCACGCCGTAGCCATAGCGAAGGCGGAAGATTGGGTAAAAGGGGGCATTTTTCAAAGGTCTCACCCTGCAAGGTGGTCGGAGACCTCACCCTTTCTCCAGAAAATGAAGTCCGGTTCTCTGAAGGATCACCCCGAAACGTTCCCCTTCCCTGCAGTGTTCCAGGTAATGGTCCAGACATCGCTTAAGGATTTCCGGGATATATTCGAACCCGTGGATCCCTGGAATTTCCTCCCCCAGCCTTGGATGCCGCCCGAGTTTGCCCCCGAGAAGTACCCGAAAACCTTTAGTCGCTTCCTCAAGGGTTCCGGTGGGACAGGCGGTTATACAGGCACCGCAATATAGGCATCGGTCATCCGAAAGTCGAGGACCACCGTCTCCCAAGGATATAGCGGATTCCCTGCATACCTCCACACACGACCCGCATTCGGTGCAGGGTGCAGTTCCCACCCGTGGTTTCACGGCTCCGATAAGGCCGATGTCCACGATCTGCGGCCGGGAGCAGGCATTGGGACAATCGGAAATGGAAATGCGGAACTCATGGTGGAATTTCAGGGCCCCGGCCACCCTCGTTTCCAGGAATTCCCTTATGTTTCTCGAGGCCAGCAGCCGTTCCATATCCGCTGCCATGCCGTTCGAGTTCACCGCCCGGTTCGGGCAGCCCCCAGGCCCAAAGCAGGTCTCCACCTGATACCCCTTGACCTCTTCTTCCATGCGCCGGAGGAACCGCTTCTTGCACGAATTCACATGCTCCAGGGTCACCAGATCATCTCCGAGCCGCAAGGCCTCTTCTTCCACCTTTGACTTCACCCTTTTTCGGACAAAGAAAGGAACCCGTTTTAGTGCCTCTTTTGCTTCTTTGCTCCACTCCAAGTTCTTATGCCTTTCTGTATTGCTGTTACCTGAAGGTAATGGGAGAAATCCCCCAGTCTGCACCAGGTATTTACACCTTCAGGGCGGAGATTTCGATTTTAACCTTCCTCCCGTTTATCAACCATTCATAAACGGCAAATTTCGCCTCCCTTCCCGGCCGGGAGGCTTGACCTCGAGATTTATTCATCAGCATGATCCGGGTCCGAAATAAAGTGGAATATGGTGGAAAATCGGAGAGATAGACGTTGTATCCCACCCTTTTTGTAGACTGACCCGAGGGGAGGTGATAGCATTTAATGAAAAGTGCAAGCTCCAAGCGTCTTGAAAGGTTGGCCTTCCCGGATTTCATTTTGAGCCTTGTTGAACGTGAAAAGGAACCAAATTCAGGGTTCCAGGCACGTGTGATCCTGCGTTTGCCCACGAGGTCCTGCCGTCGGAAGACAAGATCGGGAAAACCATGTTTCCCCGCAATATGTAATTATCCAGGATATCGAAGATAGTAAAGTAGAAATTCCACACTCAATCTCATCTCGTCGTATCAATTCAAGCGGCAGAAAGCCCCCCGCGCTTCGGGAGTAGTTGAAGCGCCCGAGGCGGGATTAAAGGCCGTGATAACTTACCTGGAATAGAGGAGGAAAGTCGTGGCAAACGAAACCCATCACCACCATACCCATCATCAGCATGAAGGCGGTGTTTCCGAAAACAGGGTGCAGGCCCAGGGGAATTCTCACGAACACGTTCATGGGGCCGAAACCCCGACGGCACCCGGGCATACGGGCCGTATGGACCACGGTGGAGCCCAGGGACACGGCTCTCACCATGAACACATGGTCCGGGACTTCCGCAAGCGTTTCTATGTATCCATTTTGTTGACCATTCCCGTCCTGGCCCTCTCACCGGCCATTCAGTCCTTTCTCGGGCTGGGCCGAGTTTTAGTCTTTCCCGGGTCCGGTTACCTTCTCCTTGCTTTTGCCATGGCCATATACGTTTATGGCGGTTGGCCGTTCCTCACGGGTATGGTCGGCGAAATAAGGAAGAAGCAGCCCGGCATGATGACGCTCATAGCACTGGCCATCACGGTCGCATTCGTCTACAGCGGGGTAGTGGTTATCGGCCTGAGCGGAAAAATATTCTTTTGGGAACTCGCCACCCTTATCGACATCATGCTCCTCGGACATTGGATAGAGATGAGATCGGTGATGGGGGCTTCGAGGGCACTTGAAGAGCTCGTGCGGTTGATGCCTTCGAGCGCCCACAAGCTGGGGGAAGGCGGTAATATGGAGGAAGTTCCGGTAGATTCCCTGAAGAAAGGGGATCTCGTGATAGTGAAGCCGGGTGAGAAGTTCCCAACCGACGGGATCGTCACCGCCGGCCGCACCAGTGCCAATGAATCCCTTCTCACCGGCGAGTCGCGCCCGGTGAACAAAGGGGAGGGCGACCAGGTGATCGGCGGAGCGATCAACGGAGAAGGTTCCGTGACCGTCAGGGTGGAGAAGGTTGGAGATGAAACTTTCCTCTCCCAGGTCGTCTCAATGGTCAGAAAGGCCCAGGAATCCAAGTCCCGTACGCAGGACTTGGCCAACCGGGTGGCGATGTGGCTTACACTTGTGGCGATCGTCTCGGGAACCGTTACCCTGGCCGTCTGGCTGACCCTGCGCGGCGACTTCGCCTTCGCTGTTGAACGTATGGTGACCGTTATGGTCATCACATGTCCCCATGCCCTGGGGCTCGCGGTACCGCTTGTGGTGGCGGTATCGACGGCCATTGCCGCGAAAAGGGGGCTCCTGATCCGGAACCGCACGGCATTCGAGCAGGCGCGGCTCATCGACGTGGTCGTCTTCGACAAGACAGGAACGCTTACGGAAGGGCGGTTTGGAGTCCGTGCCGTTATTCCTTTCAGCGAATTCAAGGAAGACGAGATTCTTCGACTCGCCGCAGGTGTGGAAAGCCTTTCAGAGCACCCCATCGCAGCCGGAATAGTCCGTGCAGCCGAGGAACGTTCCCTCATGCTGACACGTGCAACGGATTTCAGGGCTTCCAAAGGGAAGGGCGTCAGTGGAACAGTGAACGGTAGGCTTGTGGAGGTTGTGAGCCCGGGTCGTCTCGTGGAACTGGACATCGAGTATGATCCAGAGGCGCTTCGGGAGCATTATTCGCAGGGAAGGACGGTGGTTTTCGTCCTGGTCGACGGACACCTTTCGGGGGCGGTGGCCCTGGGAGATACCATCAGGCCCGAAGCCGAGCATGCCGTTACAATGCTTCATTCAATGGGGATCAAGTGCATGATGCTTACCGGTGACAAATGGGAGGTTGCCGAGGCTGTTTCCAGGACGCTCGGACTCGACGATTTCTTCGCCGAGGTTTTGCCTGACCAGAAGGTGGAAAAGATCCGGGAATTGCAAACAGGGGGCCTGAAGGTGGCCATGACCGGGGACGGCGTCAACGACGCTCCTGCCCTTGCTACGGCGGATGTCGGTGTCGCTATAGGAGCCGGAACCGACGTGGCCGTTGAGACCGCTGATGTAGTGTTGGTCCGGAGCAACCCCGCAGACGCGGCATCCATATTTGTGCTTGCCCGGGCGACTTATAGGAAGATGGTTCAAAACCTGTTGTGGGCAACAGGGTATAATACCATCGCCATTCCCCTTGCCGCCGGAGTTCTTGCCGCCCAGGGCGTTATTTTGAGTCCTGCCGCGGGGGCGGCCCTGATGACACTCAGCACCATAGTGGTGGCCATAAACGCCAGGAGCCTCTCTATAAAGGAACATCCAGTGACGATTTGACCGGATCCGGCCCTTTCAAAACCGTGCCTGAATACTCTAAGGGCCACATCAAACGACGGCTTTTTCCACAGGTTGATTCGGTCTGTAGTGGTCAAGTAAAAACGAACAGTGCATTAAGCCGTTTCTTACTGAAGGCCCGAGTAAAGAAATGTCAGCCGTCGTCGTGCAGGTGGTTGCACAAACCCTATGCATAAACGCCCAGGCATACCCGGCGAGTACCCGCTTCTTTCCCAGGCCCTGGAGAGGTTCAGCTGTTCCCTCCTTGTAAATGGCAACGGAAAAATGATCCCCTTGCACAAATTTTCTCATTTATGGATGGACACTATTCTAGACAGCAATGATCGTTTACCTGTGACCGTCAAACATACTTGACACTTTATGTCATAGACCGTTAAATATACTTAACGAATTGATGTAACCTAAATCAACAGCTATACCCCAGGTCCAGACATGATTGATCTCAGCGATTTTTTTTCCATCCAGACAAACCTCATCCGGCGTGTGCCAAAGGGAACAATACGGTTTCTCTATGAAAAGATAAATTGGCGAAGTCGTCTATTTGGAGTTATTGGCGGTAGAGGTACGGGGAAGAGCACTTTGCTCCTTCAGTATCTGGCAATGAACAGAGAACCGGAGCCACAAGGGTGTCTTTACTTGTCAGCGGATAATGTAAAGGTTGAAGGGCTGGGACTTTACGAGATCGTATCAGATTATTGTCCCATTCGGGGAATGGGAGAAAAACCCTCGCCTTTAGGCGAAGACTTCAGTAAGCTTGCGGTATGGAGAATTATCGTCGATCGAGCCATACCGTCTATGATCTAAA
>JAFDEE010000138.1 GCA_019310525.1 Deltaproteobacteria bacterium
CTCATCAAAATTTTGAAACGCTCAGTTTAGGTAGTGCCCATCCATAAACAGGCAATTTTGTTCAAGGTCAAGGAAGGCGAAGATTTTAACCGCCCTGCTTGGGGTGCCAAGCGGCAGAGGCACCATACATTGAAGTATTTCGAGGTTTAAAATCTGAGCCTGACGCAGCTTGTCACGCCGTAGCCATAGCGAAGGCGGAAGATTGGGCAAAAGAGCCATTTATGGATGGGCACTAGGTAACACTTCAGATGAAAGCATACATGAACGATATCTCCCGGAGAAAGAAGAGTGATTGACAAATGCATCCCTATTGAAAAAGCGCTCGAAAATCTGCGCGATGGCGATTGCGTTATGGTTGGTGGATTTGGAGTCCCGGGAACACCGTTTACCCTCATTAATGGATTGCTGGAACGAGGAACCTCCGGGTTGACCCTGATTAAAAATGAGGCCAATGAAGATGGAATGGGAATCTCCAAGCTCATTGAAGCGGGGAGAGCTCGAAAGCTGATCTGCTCACACCTGGGTCTGAACGCTACGGTGATCGGTATGATGAACCGCAATGAAATCGAGGTGGAGTTTTACCCTCAGGGAATCCTGGCCGAAAAAATCAGGGCCGGCGGGGCCGGTCTGATAGGTATCCTGACGGATATCGGTATGGACACGATTCTGAAGGAAAAAAAGCGATGTATTGAGATCAATGGGCAGAGAGCTATTTTTGAACCGGCCCTGAGGGCGGATGTGGCGTTGATCCATGCTTATATGGCAGATCCTTTGGGAAACCTGGTTTATCGGAAGAGTGCGCGGAATTTCAATCCTCTAATGGCTACCGCTGGAGACACAGTGATCGCAGAAGTTGAAAAGATCGTGGATATAGGTGACCTGGATCCCGAACATGTTCACACGCCCGGCGCCTTCGTGGATCATGTGGTGGTCATTGAAAAGATAACTTCGGAGTACGGGGTTCTGAAACACCATGCCCTATAAAGAAAAAATCGCAAGGCGTGCGGCCAGGGAAATAGTGGCGGGACAGGTTATAAACCTGGGAATCGGCATTCCTACCCTTATTCCCAATTACATCTCAGATGATAAACCCGTTCTCATCCACTCCGAGAACGGCATCCTCGGCATGGGTCCCAGGTCCGAACCCGGAAAAGAGGACCGCAATCTCATCGACGCCGGGGGAAATTACGTTTCACTGATTGGAGGTGCCTCATTTTTCGATAGCGCACTTTCATTCGCTCTTGTCCGGGGGGGACGTTTGGATTTGACCTTTTTGGGCGCCTTGGAGGTTTCCGAGAGAGGGGATTTGGCTAACTGGATTATTCCCGGGAAGTTTTCTCCCGGGATAGGAGGCGGCATGGAGTTGGCTCAAAAATCCAAACGTCTCATTATCACCTCAACTCATACAAACCGAAACGGACGTCCGAAAATACTCAGGAAATGTACCCTGCCTCTCACTGCGAAGAATTGTGTGAATACCATCATCACTGAATTGGCTGTGATCGACGTGACGTCGGATGGATTGGTGCTGCGGGAAATTGCGGAGGGTACGGATTTGGATGAAGTGATTCAAAAGACTGAAGCTCCGCTGATCATCCCGCACCGTGAGCTTCCCAGATTCTAGGTGGGATAAAGGTCATGTCAATAAACAAACAAGAAAAAAAGCTCATTGAAACGGTTGATCGCCTGGGCGATGACATTCTTGATTACGCCTGTAGGCTGGTACAGGAACCCAGCACTCTCGGGAATGAAGCATCCGCCGTCAAGGTGGCAGAAGAGGAATTAAAAAAGCTTTCATTTAATCCGATCAGCGTCCCTATAGAACCGGCGGCGCTTTCGAAACATCCGGGATTTGCTCCGGTGCCCTGGGGATATGAGAACCGGAAAAATGTGGTAGCAACCCGGGAAGCGAATGGAACAGGCGGGCGAAGCCTTCTTTTCAATGGTCACCTTGATGTGGTCAGTCCTGAACCTTTGGATTTTTGGGAACAAGATCCCTTTACCCCTGTAGTTCAAAACGGCTGGCTATATGGTCGCGGATCAGGGGATATGAAATCAGGTGTTGCAGCTATGACATATGCTGTGCACGCCGTGGAAAAAGCAGGTTTCGGACTAAGAGCACCTGTAACTATTGAAGCAGTGATAGAAGAGGAATGCAGCGGCAATGGGGCCCTGGCCTGCCTGGAGGCCGGATATGACGCCGAGGCCGTGTTGATACCGGAACCGTTTGGCCCTACTATTCTCACCACCCAGGTAGGGGTACTCTGGTTCAAGGTCTCTGTTCGGGGTGCCCCGTGTCACGTGCAGTCAGCACCATCCGGCATCAATGCCATTGAAAAAAGCTATCGCATTATTTCGGCATTAAGGCAACTGGAAGCAGAACTCAACAGTTCTGATGTTCCACCCAAGTACAGGGATCTGAAGCATCCTTTAAATCTGAATATCGGTATCATTAAAGGAGGCGACTGGCCTTCCACCGTACCGGCCAGTGCCGAATTTCACGGCCGGCTCTCTTTTTTCCCGGGTGTTTCCTATGAGGAGATTTCCAAGCGGATCGTCGAAACCATTGAAACGGCCGCAAAAGAAGATCCCTGGCTTTCAGAGAACCCTCCTGTGATCGATTTCTATGGATTCAGATCCGAGGGACATAGCCTCGGCATTGACCTCCCTGCTTTCACCACCCTGAATGCATGTCACAGGGCCCTTACAGGTCTGGATGCGATGGAATATATCTCCACATGCACCACGGATCTCAGGGTTTTTAATCTGTTCGGGCGTGGCCAGGCTACCTGCTACGGACCGATAGCTGAAAAAATACATGGGGCGAACGAACGTGTAAATATTGAGAGCGTGATACATGTAGCCAAAACATATGTGCTGTTCATATCGCGGTGGTGCGGCCTTGTTGATTAAACTACTATCGGTTGAAGCCGATAGCTCTAGGAGCCAAGGAGCCGAGGGGTCAAGGGGTCAAGTGAAATGCGTAGAAACAGGCTTATCAACTCTTACAACAATCACACTAAAGTCTTCCCCTGAAGGCCTAAGGTTCTCCCATTCCCAGAATGGGACTTTAAGACGGTATCTCGGGTGCTGTATCCAATTTAGGGGGAAAAGCCATGAATGAAGTTGTAATCGCGGGATATTTGAGAACAGCCCAGTCGAAATCCAAGCCAAGTGATCCGGCCAGAGACTGGTTTCATAAGTTGAGGGCCGATGATTTGCTTGGGAGGCTCATACCGGAACTCCTTGAGAGGGTCGGGATCACTTCAGAGGAAATCGACGACTTTCTCGTTGGCTCTGCAATGGGCGTAAGTGAGCAGTGGACTTACGGGGGGAGAACCCCCCTATTCCTGGCAAATCTCTCAGAAAAGGTACCTGCGAAATTCATTGATCAACAATGTGGATCCAGCATGGCTGCTGTTCATATAGGATTCATGGAGATTGCCACAGGGTTTGCTGATATTGTGCTTGCAGGCGGAATGGAGCATATGACACGTGTTCCCATGGGGCCCAGTCTCTTTGAGAAGAATGTCATCTCACGCAATCCACGGCTGTATACGGATAACTGTTACAAGCACTGGGATATGGAAATCACTATGACTATGGGGCTCACGGCTGAAAAGCTCGCTCGTGAAACATCATTTTCGCGGGAGGATATGGACAGCTGGGGACTGCGTTCCCATCAGCGGACGGTTAAGGCAAGGGGAGAAGGTTTTTTTGATGGCGAGATACTGCCTCTTGAGGCAGAGCAGGCTGATGGAACCATTATGACAGTGGATCGTGATCAATCGGTCCGCGAGAACATCTCAATGGAAGACATGTCAAAGCTGAAGCCCGTATTTCTCGCGGACGGGGTCATCACGGCCGGGAACTCTTCTCCTCTCAATGCCGGTGCCAGCTCCATGTTACTCATGTCCCGTATTGCCGCAGAGCGAAAAGGGATAAGACCCTTGGCAACCATTCGGTCCATCGGGTTTGCTGGAGTGGACCCTACCATAATGGGGGTAGGCCCCGTTCCAGCCATTCAGATGGCCCTGAAAAAGGGAAATCTTCAAGTCCAGGATATAGATTTTTGGGAGATCAATGAGGCCTTCAGCGTTGTGGTGCTGAACTGTATCCGGGAACTGGGGATTGACCCGGAAAAGGTCAATATTAAGGGAGGCGGGATCGCCATCGGACACCCGATGGGCGCAACCGGGATCAGGCTGATCGGGACCCTTTCCCGGATACTCGAGAAAGAAAAAGCTCGTTATGGGTGCGCAGCCGCTTGCGCCGGAGGAGGACAAGGTATTGCAACTATTATTGAAAGGCCCTTTTAGCCCGTGGATTTTAAACACCGGCAAATTTTAAAAAGTAAACTACGTACCGGCTGAAGCCGGTAGCTTTGGAATCGGCTGCAAGCCGACTAAAGATCGTTACCGTCAATCTTGAAGTCACCGTCTGGGGGCTCATGTCCCTGCTGCT
>JAFDEE010000139.1 GCA_019310525.1 Deltaproteobacteria bacterium
TCCAGGAAGGTCTCCAACCTCTCCAACTTCCGGATTCCCGTCTTGATCCCTTCCGCCGTCCGCATCACTCCAACGTGTTCGGCCATGATCTTGCGGATCGCATCCTCGATTTGACGGTAGGGGTAACCTGAGGCGCGCCGGAGAGGGGCCATGAACCGCTCGATTTGTCCGCGGATTTCCCGCATGGAGGTATCCGCTTCCCGCTTGATCCCAAGGGCGAACTCCGCCGCCGATTTCCCCGCCTTGTAACCGCCCGTGACGGCCCCGTGCACGCAACGGTTGTGGTCGCACGCATCCCCGCAGGCATAGAGGCCCGGGACGGTTGCCGCCGAGTCCTTGTCGATCTTGACTCCGCTTCCCGTAAATTCCGTGGGACCTGCCTGCATCCCTTCTGAAACCGTGATCTCCACGGGCCTGGCTCTGAGGTCTTCTCCCCTCTGCTCGAAGTAGTCCGGGAGGGTATCTTTGTCATAACCCAGGGTAGCCCGGAGGTGCCGGAGATCCTTTTCATCAATGTGCCGGCAGTCGATGTAAAGGGGGCCCCGGCCGTTCCGGATCTCTTCGAGGGAATAAAAGACCACGTCGTAGCGAGGGGCCCGGTTTCCCATGGGATGATTTTTTTCCATGTAATACTCGCCCAGGCTGTTAAGGAATCGCCCCCCCATTCCCACCAGGGCGTTGAATCCCGGAGCGGCAAAGCCCTTTGGGAGCAAGGTCATTCGCATGTATTCCATGTTGGACAAGGCGGCCCCTGCCCTGAATGCCATGACCTGTCCGTCCCCCGTGTCAAAGGGGCACAGCCAGGTATTGAAGGGATTGAGCCTGGGATTTTCGTAAAGGCGGTTGGTGTTTCCCGTTGAGATAATGCTCGCCTTTGCTTGGATCACGTAGAAGTCGCCTGTCCGGATGTGGAAGCCGAGCCCCCCAACCACCGCGCCGTCCCGAGTGAGGAGGTCCACCATCATGACCTTGTCCAGAACCAGGCAACCGAGTTTCCTTACCGCCTTCCCGAGGCAGGGCTTGAGACGCTTTCCGTTGAAATTGATCCAGTAAGTCCCGGGTTGACCCATGGACCGGGTGCGATAAAAGGTCCCATCCGGTTGGGTGAGGGGATTGCCGATGCGGGCCATCCGCTCGATGGCGTCCGTAAGCTCCGAACAATACACGGAATCTATGATCTCGGGATGCCCCGTTCCCTTGCCCACCCTTTCCACATAATCCAGGAAGGCTTCCCGGGTGTCCCACTCGGGGTTGGTTCCCAGGTAAGCCAGGAAGTGGTCGACACCTCCACCAATATCGCCGCTCCGCTCGATCTTTCCCTTATCGGCGACAACCACGGACGCACCCTTTTCGGCCGCACCCATGGCGGCGTTGGTGCCGGCCAGTCCTCCCCCGATAACCAGGACGTCGGCTGAAAGTTCATGAATTTCCATCATGTTACTCCTTTCAGGGATACAATAAAAACCACGAGCTGAATGCCCGGAGAAATCTTTCTCCCTCCCGATCTCCTCATCTCTTTCCCGAAACTCCTCGGGAGAGGGAGGTTTTCAGCTGGTAGCCATGTGCATCAAGCGCAGGATGTTTTCCGAGAATATCTTTTCCTTGTCTTCCCGTGAAATGCCCAGTCCCTCTATGGAGGTGACGGCCTCGCGGATATCGCCGATCACGTGGGGATAGTCGGATCCAAGGATCAGATGATCGGCCCCGACAAAGGAATGTGCGCACATCAAGGCAGGTTCAAAAAAACTGACCGTATCATAGTAAAATCTTTTCAAATAGTCCTTGGCCGGGCCCGAGATGTTTGCCCGGCACTCGGGATAGGCCTCGTAACAATTCTGGATCCGTTCGGCGAGGTAAGGAACGGCTCCTCCCAGGTGGGACACGATGAATTTCAGCCCGGGGTACCTCTCCAGTATCCCCCCCATGACCAGACGCACTACGGCGATGCACAGTTCGGTCTCGAATCCGATCATGGGGCCGAGCCGATAGTCCCTGTAAGTTTGCTTGTCCCTGGGGGCCCTGGGATGGATGTGAATGGGGAGGTCGTAGGCGGAGATATGTTCATAGAAGGGGTAAAGCCTTTCATCATCAAGTTCCATGCCGTTGATGTTGGTCCCGATACAGGCTCCCCGGAAGCCCAGTTCCTCCACGCACCGCTTCAGTTCCCTCACGGCCCGCTCCGGGTCCAGGAAAGGAAGGGTGGCAAATCCCAAAAACCGACCCGGATGGTCCCGGGTGATTTCGGCCACCTCGTCGTTGACGGTCCTGGCCAAAGACTCCCCCAGATCCGGGGGGAAGATGTCCACGCTGGGTATTGAGAGGGTCAGGATCTGCATGTCCACCCCGGCCTCTTCCATGTCGGAGAGGCGTTTCTCGACATCCACCATGGGAGGAGTGAGGGTCACGAGCCGGTTGCCGTCTTGTACCAGGAGCCTTCTGCCCCACTCGTCCTTTTCCACGGTGATCCCAGCGGAGGCGCCTTCTTTCTCCAGTTTCCGCAAAAATTTTTCCGGATAGTAATGGTTGTGAACGTCTACGATCATTGATTTTGCTCCCTTGTCTCGAATTGGCCTGTTAATGACCCGGTAAGGGCCGGTGATAACCCATCCACGAGGTATAGCCGAAAATATCTTGGGTCCCGGG
This sequence comes from Deltaproteobacteria bacterium, assembly GCA_019310525.1. Taxonomy (NCBI): domain Bacteria; kingdom Pseudomonadati; phylum Myxococcota; class Myxococcia; species Deltaproteobacteria bacterium. The sequence continues at coordinate 2,644 of JAFDEE010000139.1, forward strand.
GGGGCGCGACCCGTGAAAAGCTGTCCAGATGCGGGTACCATCCTTTGCGGGATGAAAACAGCCTTTTCTTGGGCTTAAGGACTGCTGCCGATTCTGAGATCCGAACGCTTCGACCGGATCAGTTGGCTGATTGTGAAAAAGGCCAAGATTCCCAAACCGGCGACCCTTGTTGAAACATCCGGAATGAAGACCAGCAACCCGCCGAGCACTACCAGGATCCTCTCCCACCACCCAATCGCTACGAGGAAAAAACCCTCGAAAGCGCATCCTGCACACATGGCCCCCAGGCTGACGAAGAAAAAGGCCCCGAGGGTGTCCAGCCAGGATCCCACCATCAGGATTCCCGGATTGAAAATAAAGGCCCAAGGGACCAGATAGGCCGCAAAGCCCAGCCTCATGGCGCGAAACCCGGTCTTGAAGGGGCTGCCGCCGGATATCCCGGCGGCAATGAAGGCCTCGACAGCCACAGGGGGCGTGATGAATGCCAGACACCCGAAGTAAAAGAGGAACATATGGGCCGCGATAGGCTCCACGCCCGCCCGCACAAGGGCAGGGGCCAGGAGGACCACGGTCAGGATATAGACCCCCACCGCGGTCATTCCCATTCCCAGGATGAAGGCGGCGATTCCGGTCAGGAGTAAGAGAATAATGAGGTTTCCGCCGCTTAGATCCAGAAGCTGGGAGGTGAAGCGCATCCCTATCCCCGTTACCTGTATGGAGCCCACCAGGATGCCGATGGAGGCGCAAAGGGGGATGATGGGCATCATACCTCTGGCCGATTCTTCCAAGGCCACGAACAATTTTTTCGGTGTCAGGCGACTTTCCTTCTTAAAGGAACTGACGATGATAAGCACCGCAAGGGTGTACATGACAGACGTCTGGGCTGAATAACGGAGCCCTCCCAGGAGGAAGAGGAGCACAACAAAGGGCACGAGGTATTGCCAGCCTCCAGCCAGGGTCTTTCCAAGGGGCGGGAGCTCTTCACGGGGAAGCCCTCGAAGGCCGATCTTGGCTGCTTGGAGATCCACCTGGAACAGGAGGGTCCCGTAATAGGCTATTGCGGGGAGGAAGGCCGCCACGCAGACGTTCCAATAAGATATCTGGAGGAACTCGGCGATGAGGAAGGCCGTGGCTCCCATCACCGGGGGCATGAACATGCCCCCCAGAGAGGCCGTGGCCTCTACGGCCCCGGCATAATTCTTCTCGTACCCGGTCCTCTTCATCAGGGGGATGGTTATCTGACCCGTGGTGGCCACGTTGGCCGCTGTGGATCCCGAGATGGTTCCGAAAAAGGTGCTCGCCATTACCGCAGCCTTTGCTGCTCCTCCCCGGAAGGAGCCCCCCAGGGCCAGGGCCAGTTCACTGAAAAACCGGCTTGCGCCCGAAGCCCGAAGAAAACCGCCGAAAACGATGAATCCGGCGACGATGGTGGATACGATCCCGATGATGATACCCCAGAAGCCCTCTGCGCTGAGGTACATCCAGCCCAGAGCCATAGAGTAGGAGAAGCCCGTACTCCGCATAAATCCGGGGAAATAATTGCTGTAGACGGCATAAAAGAAGAAGAACCCGATCAGGCTGACGAGGATCCATCCCGTGGTTCTCCTTGCGGCCTCGAGAACGGAAAGGAAGAGCAGGGAGGCAAGGAAGATTTCGTATGGCCGGCAGACAAGTCGGCCCTCGGCTACCAGGGCGTTGCCATTGACGGCGATATACCCGCAT
>JAFDEE010000140.1 GCA_019310525.1 Deltaproteobacteria bacterium
GCGGTTAAAATCTTCGCCTTCCTTGACCTTGAACAAAATTGCCTATTTATGGATGGACACTAGGCTCGCCGCCACCCTCTCAACCCCCAAAGCAGAACAACCAATGCCAGCACCGTAAGAGAGAAGGAGACCAGGCAGACCGCCTCGAGACTTCCCACTTTCCAAATCGTGCCCCCAAGGAGAGCGCCGATCGCCCTGCCCAGCCCCGCGGCGGCAAGAAAGCTTGCCATCATGGTGGCCCTATATGGGGGAAGAATTTCGGTGCAAAGTGAAAGACAGGTGACAATACTGAATTCAAAGGTGAGAAAAATCAGGAAGAGCCCGCCCAGGGCCGCTGACACGGTTCTTTCCAGGCCGGGCAGAATGCCGTAACCCACCGCGGAAAGCGTCAAGCCGGTGATCACAGCCTTTTTCAAGCCGAATCGATCCGAGAAGGCCGCTGTCAAGGTCTCCCCCAGCAGTTCCGCAGTGCCGATGATCCCAGTACCCAGCCCGAGGGCAAAGACGCTTAGATTGAAATTTTCTTCAAACCATGCGCCGTAAATCACAAAGAGATTGTCATTCGCCGCACTCACCAGGAAGGCGAAGCCCATAGTCCCCAGAGCGGCCCTCTCCCGAAACAGGAGCCTCCAGGCGCGGGAGAGTTTCGCGGAAGGGACTCGAGGCGGGCGCCCCTCCCGTTCTTCCCCGGGCATCAAGAAACGAATGGCAAGCACACTGAGAAGTCCGATCCCGCCTAGGAGGAAAAAAGGGCATCGCCATCCATATCTCTCCATGCCAAGCCCGATCAACGGAATACCCACCAGGGTGCTTCCCGCCCAGCTCATCTCGAGCACACCGATGACGAGTGCCCGCCTCTCATAGGGAACCCGCTCCCCTACATAGGCCTGAAGGGCCGGGTCAAAGATGCTTTTACCAAGACCCGCCAGGAAGAGGGCGATGAAAACCACAGTATAGTATGGGAAGAACCCTCCAACGAGCATCCCCAAAGCAAGCATTCCCAGGCCTGCGCACATCACGCCACGGTATCCGAAGCGGTCGGCCAGGGGCCCGAAAAGGAAGCCCAGAAAACCGGTGGCTTGGTTGACCGCGATGATCGATGTGACTGCCGAAAGGGGTACATTGAGCCCTCGACCGAGGGCCGGTGCAAAGGGATAGGCGAAGCGCCTTGCCGTATTCAGGCTAAGGCGGCACAAGGTGGCCGCACCGATCTTGAGGCCCATCCTGGACAGAAGCGGGTAAAAAGCCGACTTCGTCTCCCTTGCCGAAACAGGGACCCTTCCGGTCATCTCCCTTGCTGCCTGTAAAGTTCCATTCCCTCCTCCCAATCCCGACTCCGGGCCAAGAGCGGCCACCTACACCAATCCTTTGGGAAGCCCTCTCTCCGCTGATATGCGATCCCCCACCCCCTGCCGCGTTTCATCATATCTTCTGATTCACTGGTTCTCCTCTTCGGGGTGCGTTCCCGTAAGCCTGTAAAAGGGTGCCCAATAAACCTTCCGGATCCATCGCAGCGACCGTTCAAGGGCTTGGCTGGAGGTCAAAACCAGGGAATACAGGGTCGGGACCACGACCAGGGTCAGTACCGTGGCCATTGCCAGCCCGAAGATGACGGCGCTGGCCATGGATTTCCACCACTGGGTGGATTCACTGACCCAGGCGATTTCCATCACATGGAAATCGTAAGCCACCCCCGTTACCATGGGGAGAAGGCCCAGGATGGTGGTTATGGCGGTCAGAAGCACCGGGCGAAGACGCGTGCAGCCGGCGGCCACGACAGCTTCCCTCGGCGGCATCCCCCGTATCCTCAGCCGGTTGGTATAATCGATAAGGACAATGGCATTATTGACTACAACCCCTACCAGGGAAATGACCCCCACCCCCGTCATGACGATCCCGAAGGGGAGCTTCATGACGGTCAACCCCAAAAAGACCCCGCCCAGGGAAAGAAGGACAGAGGTCATAATGATCAAGGGCTGTGCCACGGAGTTAAACAGGGCAACCAGGATGAGCAAGATCAGGAACAAGGCGGCCACGAGGGCCTTGCTCAGGAAGGCCTTGGCCTTCTGTTGTTCTTCGAATTCCCCGGTAAAGCGGATCTTGTATCCGGGCGGTAGACTGAATTGGGCCAGAAGCTTTTCGGCCTGGGCCCGCACAACCGGCCCCGGGACGTGCTTTTCATCCACATCTGCCTTGACCGTCACCACCCGTTCCTGATTGATCCTGTTGATCTGTCCGAGCCCTCCCGTTATCTCGAACGACGCGATGGTACTGAGGGGAACCAGTCCCTTTTCGGTGGGAATCAGCAATTCACGGAGGATGTCAGTACGCTCCCGCTCGGATTCAGGCAATTGGACGGTGATGTCGTAGTCCTCATCCGCTTCCCTGAAAGTGGAAACCTTGATGCCGTTGAAGGCCACCTTGAGAGCGAACCCAATGGTCTCGGTTGAAAGCCCCAAAAGGGCGGCCCTCTGTCGGTCCACCCGCACCTTCACTGTGGGTGTTCCGGCGTCGTAATCGTCCCGGATATCCTGGACAAATGGCATCTTCTCAAGGACTTTCTCGATCTCCTGGGCGATCCGCCCCAGGACTCGGAAATCGTCCCCCACGATCTCAATATTGATGGGAGCTCCGGTCGGTGGGCCTTCCCTCTTCTTCGATATGGTTATTTTCCCCCCTGGGATATGGCTGATTCGCCGGCGGATTTCTGCGATTGTGTCTGACACGGGTTCCACCCGGTCCTCGAGGTCGTGAAACTGGATTCCGATATGATTGGGAGAGTTTTCCTCAAAGGCTGACCTACCGCCCGTAACCGCCACGGTACGAGCGTAAATATGTTGGACATTAGCCAGGTCAATGGGGCCGACGACCACTTCTCCCCGCCGCAGAGTGTGGGTCTTTTCTTCAATGTTGCTCCCGTAACAAAGGGCCGGGTCCGCGTCGGGCGGAGGAAGCCTATCGTCCCCCCGACAGAGGGCCACCTCCACCTGGCGGGCGATCCTGTCAGAGAATTCCAGTCCTGCGCCTTCAGGCATATCCAGGTTGATATAAATGCCATGGGGGTCCACCTCTGGAAAAAATTCCACGGGTTTTTCTATGCCCACCCGGTCAAGCCACATCATGGCCATGGCAAAGAGCGCCAGAAACGAGATGAAAAGGACAGCCACCCGATGGTTGAGGGCGCTGTTCAGAAAATATCGATAGACCCTAAGGATGGGTCCCCGCACCGTGATGGGGGCCTCCCCCGCCTTCTGGATCTCCTCCGGGGTCCTCTTGATCTTTGACGCCCGGCTCCCGTATGGGAGGCGCATGAAATAGGCGGCCAAGGCCGGGTTAATGATCATGGCCACGAACAGGGAGGAAGAGAGGGTGATGATCACGGTCTTGGGGAGATAGGACATGAATTCCCCCATGATCCCGGGCCAGAAGATCAATGGGAAGAAGGCGGCCACGGTGGTCAGGGTGGAAGCCGCAACAGGCATGGCCACCTCCGAGGTCGCCCGCATGGCGGCCTGTATCCGGGGAACTCCCTGCTCCATGTAACGATAAATATTCTCCACAATGACGATGGCATTGTCCACCAGCATTCCCAGGGACAAGGTCAGAGAAAACAGTACCACCATGTTGAGGGTGATCCCCAGGGCCTTGAGAACTATGAAGGAAAGGAGCATGGAAAAGGGGATGGCCAAACCCACCAGCACCGCATTTCTCACCCCCATGGAGAAAAAGAGTACTACGATCACCAGGATGAGGCCGGTGATGATGTTATTCTCCAGGTCGGCCACCATGATCCGGATATCCTTGGCCTTGTCCATGAGCTTGGTGATGGTGGTTCCCTTGGGCCAAGCGGGTCTCATCTGCTCGATGATCCGATCGATCTCACCGGTGATTCGCAGGATGTTCTCCCCGGCCCTCTTCTTGACCTGGATATTGACCGCCTGCCTGCCGTTCAACCGGGACCGGCCTGTTTCGTCCTTGAAACCGTCCACTACCCGGGCTACATCCTTCAGATAGATGGGGCGGCCGTCGTGAAGCCCCACCACCAGCCCGTATATCTCCTCAGGCGTCCGGAATTCCCCAGGGACCCTGAGCTGAAAGCGCCCGTCTCCCAGGCGGATCGTCCCTCCCGATACGTTCAGATTTTCCCGGGCGATGACCTTTTGAAGTCCAAGGATGGAGAGGCCGTAGTAAGCCAGCTTATCCGGATACGGCTCGACACGGATCTCCCGCTCAAGGCCTCCTGTCACCTCTACTTCCAGCACACCGGGGATGGCCTCGATTTCATCCTTAAGATCATCCGCAATCTCCTTAAGCCGAACGAGGCCACAATCTCCGGAAAGTGAAAA
>JAFDEE010000141.1 GCA_019310525.1 Deltaproteobacteria bacterium
TGGAAGTTACCCGGATCGATAATCAATAAAAGAAAAAAGAATGAAAGGAGCTTGAAATAATCCCATGGTCATTAATAATCCCCTGGATTTGATTGGAAATACGCCACTTTATGAGACACAGCACATGGTGGGCAATAAAAATGTAAAACTCTATATAAAGCTGGAAGGATACAATCCCACCGGGTCACATAAAGACCGTCCGGCCCATTGGATCATCAAGGCCGCTATTGATAAAGGCCTGCTGGGGCCCGGTAAAAAGATAATTTCGGCATCATCAGGCAACATGGCCTCTGCTATGGCCTTTGTTGCGGGCAGGTACGGAATTCCGGTCACCATGGTCCTTGCCAACACGACGAGCGAAGAGAAAAAGGTCGCTTTGCGGATGCTCGGTGCCGAGCTTGTTTTTGTTAATGGAAATACGATAAAGTGTAATGAATTTGCTGCGAAAATGGCGAAAGAGAACGACGATTACGTGTTCCTGGATCAATTCACCGATCCGAACGCGCCAAGGGCCCATTATGAAACGACAGGTGAGGAGATCATCCGGGATGTACCGGATCCGGACATACTGGTCGCCTCTCTGGGTTCCGGATCGAGCCTGATGGGTATAGGGATGCGTCTCAAGGACCATAATCCCGATTTGAAGATCTATGCGGTGACTGCGGAAACGGGAACCCGTCTGCCCGGATTGCGGAACCTGGAAGAAGAACACTATATTCCCCCTTTTGTGGGAGACCTGAGCATTTTTGAGGGGATTATCCGGGTGAATTTCGAGCAGGCCCGACAACGGGTTTTTGATCTCGCCAAAAAGGAAGGGCTTTTCCTGGGATTTCAGACAGGCGCGGTCGTACACGCCGCCCTGAAGATTGCAGAGACAATGGAAAAGGGAAAGATCATTGTTAAGAGCGGTGATGCAGGCTGGAAAAACCTGAATTGGCTGGTAAAGAAACCCGAGATTGATTGAACACATGTTCTACGGCTTTTTGGGGAAAACGTCCAGAGCGTGTTCTCAGGAGGACGATCCCCTGGTCTGCAGGGGAATGCTTTCGGTCTTCTTGGATCCTTTCCCCCATGAGAAGACACTTTTCACTTTTCCTGGAGAGGGATCGAACGACCCTGGTATTTGAGGGGAGACTTTACGGGTGCCGGGATCTCTCCTCAGCCATCCTGACTCTGCTCGAGAGATACGAAAGGGAAAAGGACGGCAGGGCGCTGTTCAATTCTCTCGAGGGGGATTTTGCTCTCTTTCTCTTTGATCATGAGGAGGAGAAGGCTCTGCTGGGAACGGATCGTTTTTGCCGGGGCGAGATCTACTGGCGGCCCGGGCCGCCCTTCTCCTTCTTTACCCATCCCCGCGCATTTTTCCAAAAAATCGGGGGAAAGCCTTCGATCTACCTGGATGCGATCTGGGACCGCTTCGCAATCGGGGCGGTGACGCCTCCCGAAACTCCATATCGGAACGTGTACGGCATGGTTTCCGGTGAATATGTGGAGATCGATACACGAAGAAGGGGGGTTTCGAGAATCAGGTACTGGAGCCCATTGTCCTGTGTGACATCCGGTAAAATCGGAAAGATCGACGATGAGGCCCATTTTGCGGAGACTCTCAGAGAATGCTTCGTCCGGAAGGTCGGGGAGGAGATTTCTTCTTTCGGAAAACTCGGTGTGGGCCTTTCGGGCGGAATGGATTCCGCGGCAATTTTGGGCGCGGCCAGGAGGAATTTCGGGGGAGACATCATAGCCGTGAGCGTGGCACCGGATGGAGAGGCCTCTCCCGACATCCCCAATGCCCGCACATCTGCCGCCTTTAACGGCGCCAGGCATCTGGTCGTTTTTCCAGGGGCGCGGGACCTGGAGGATTTCCCCGCCGCAATGGGAAGGCTGTCTCAACCTTTCCGTTCGGCCTCGACCTACATGAATTACCAGATCTCGAAAAAGGTCGCCGAGAACGGGGGGGAATGCGTGTTGTGGGGTTACGGTGCAGACCTTGTCCTGGGAAATACCGGTTATGACAGGCGATTTTATGAGCGTGGCGGATCGTTTTTCCCTCCCCCTGTCCTTGATCCCCTTCTATACCTGCTGAAGAAGGCTCCACAGAGGCGTGAAATCGTCGCGATTTACAACCGGCTCTTGCGATTCGACGGCCCCATCGGGTACAGGATGGCGGAGAAGTATTTCAGGGCCTTTAAAAAGCCCAGGTACTATCAAGAAAAACGCCTGTTCAGGGAAGAATTCCTGAACAGGGGAAGGGAAGAGGAAATCCTGAGACGGATAGATGACGCCATTGGAGCGTATGATGAATTCATCATAGAACGGCTCATGGAGGCCGACATCAAGGTCGTACATCTGTACCATCAGGTTTCGGGAACTCATCAGATATGCCGTCTGAATGGGGTGGATTCCATTATCACCTATTACAACAAAGACTATTTTGAACTCATACTTAAGGCATCCAACCGCATAAGGGCCCTTGGAGGATGGAACAAGTATATCTTGAGAAAGGCGTTCAAACCCCTGGTCCACGAGGACATATACAGGGGAAAACGCGGGGCCTGCATCATCCGGTGGGACCGGATCATCAGCGGACCGTTCCGCGGGGCGGTGATCCGGTACCTGAGGAATTCATCAATTGTAAATGAGATATTCAAGGTCCAATACCTCCCGAAACTCCACCGGATGATAAAGCATCCGGGGCTGATGTACCTTAATCTCCTGGGTCTTGCCCTGTGGTATGACGTGAACTTCGAAGGGGTCTCGCCTGAAACGCTTCTTTCCGAGATCCTGGGTTACTCCTGGAGGGAGCAAGACAGGAGACCTTGTTAAGTGAGGGTTCTTTCTTTCGGCTCCGATCCTGGCGCCCTTTCGGGTCCTTCCCACCCCACCTACCGCCGTCACATGGATTATGCCTCCAGGCTTGAGTGGCTGGGGATGGTCACCTATTCCCCCCCGGGGCACAGGCCAGTCATGGATCGGGATGTTCCCCTGAGTGTATTCCCGAGCAACTCCCCGAGCAAGTATACCTATCCCCTGGACGCCCTTTCATTGGGGGCAAGACTCATAAAACAATATGGGATTCAGGTGCTTGTAGCCCAGGATCCATTTGTCTTCGGCGCAGTGGCCTGCCTCTTGAGCCGGTGGTTCCGAATTCCTTATGCGGTCCATTTTCACGGGGATTTTTTCGAGCACGAATACTGGCGAAAAGAGAGGGCGATGAATCACTTTCTCTATCACCTGGGCCATATCATTGCGAGGCGGGCCAGCGTGGTTCGAACGGTCTCCACCAAGATCCGAAACGATCTGCTTGAAAGGGGATTTGATCCGACAAGGGTTTTCTATGCCTCACCACCGGTCAGGCCGGATGATCACGAGGATTGTGAAGTTCGTGAACTCGACGAGGTCAGGGAAAGATTGGGTCTCAGGAAAGACAGGGTATTCGTTTTTATCGGCAGGCTGTCCCCCGAAAAAAATCTCGCGCTGCTCTTCCAGGCCATTGCCGTTCTTAAAACCAGGTATCCGGAAGTCAGGCTTCTCGTGGCTGGGGACGGTCCCGAGAGGGAACGCCTTCAAAAGATGCGGGAAGAACTGGCGATAGAGAAACAGGTTGTTTTCCTGGGGAAGGTTCCAAACAGGGAGATTGCCCGGTATTTAGGGGTTTCGCTGGCGCTGATCCTGACCTCCTTTTACGAGGGTACGGCCAAGGTCATCAAGGAGGCGGCTTTTGCCGGGAGGGCGACGGTCACGACCTTTACGAGCGGGGTCACGGACGCCATCCTGGACGGCACGACGGGGATTGTTGTTCCCAACGGAGATCTCAGGGGCCTGGTCCAGGCGATGATGTCCCTGCTTGATCATCCTGAGAAGGCGGTGGAGATGGGTGTTCGGGCCCGCGAGGTTGTCCGGGAAAGGTTCGTTTATGAGCGGGATATCGACAGGGTTGTGGATGTCTGGAGGCAGGCGCTGAAGTGAAGGTGCTCTTCGTCTCCGGCATATACCCTCCCGATATCGGGGGCCCCGCCACCTACGTATCGAGGATGGCTCTGGAACTTCTTCGGAGAGGACATTTGGTCCGGGTATTGACCCTCGGAGAGAGAAGAGAGCGATTGGACTCCCCCTTCCCGGTCAGAAAGGTTTTGAGGGGAACCCACCCGGCCTCCCGGTGTCTCAGGATGTCAAGGGCCGCGTTGAACCTGGCGGGGAGTTCGGACATTATTTATGCCACGGGTTCGCCCTGGGATTCCTGGCTTGTTTCCACCCTGGCCGCCGGGGTCCATCGGAAACCCCTGGTTTTGAAGATCGTGGGGGATGCGGTTTGGGAGAGGTACCAGCGGAAACACATGAACAACCTTTCCCTGGAGGCCTTGAACGAAAGGAGCGCTCCAGCGGGAGTTGAGATCCAGAAGCTGTTCAGGAACCGCCTTTCCCGGTTCGCCGATTGTGTCATCACGCCCTCCGGGTACTTGAAGGGAATCGTGGCCGGCTGGGGAGTTTCAACCCATAGAATCCAAGTGATCCACAATGCCGTGGATCCTTTTCAGGGTGTGCCTCTTCCCCACTCTGAAAGAAAAAAAGAGATCGTCACCGTAGCCAGGCTTGTGCCGTGGAAGGGTGTAGAAGGATTGATGGATATCCTCCAGCGTCTCCCCCGTGAGGTCAGGTTGGTGGTTATCGGTGACGGGCCTCTTCTGCCTCGGCTCAGGGAGCGGGCTGAGAGGAAAGGTCTTGGCGAACGGATCCATTTTACCGGCAGGTTGCCAAGGGAGGAGGTGTTTCGGTATCTCTCCCGGACGGCCCTCTTTGTTCTCAACTCCCGATATGAGGGGTTTCCACACGTAATCCTCGAGGCCATGAGCGCAGGAGCGGCTGTTGTGGCCACGGACGTGGGGGGGAACGCCGAGGTGGTAAGGAACGGTGAGAACGGTTATCTTGTTCCCCTGGATGATCAGGAAACCTTGGTGGAGCGGGTCACCCGCTTGCTGGAGGACGCCGCGCTGCGGCAGCATTTCTCGAACCGGGCGGCGGAAGAGGTAAGGGGATTTAATTGGAAAAGCATGGTAACAAGGACTGAATCCGTTCTACTGGAGGTGTTGGAAAAGAAGACAACCAAACGGAGTTAAGACGGGACACATGGACTCGAGATTAATGTCCCATTCCCAGAATGGGACATTAAATAAATGACTT
>JAFDEE010000142.1 GCA_019310525.1 Deltaproteobacteria bacterium
AAGCCGCAGCTCACGCTCTTCTTAGAGCGGGAGAATGCGGAGGGGGCCGGCCCGCCAGAAAGCGGCGGGCAAGTGTCCCCCGCTGATAAGCCGCTGAAAACACCAGCCCGGGAGCCTCCGAACGAAAGAAAAGGCGCCATCGGCCATTCGGGGGCTGTTATCGAAATGAAATGCTCTTCGGGTGTTATGGAAACGGAAGGGGCATGGGGATCTTTTCCTCGTTCCCGAGTCTCACGGCCTGGTTATTTCAAGGGGTTAGGGACGGGGGAGTTTTGCCCCCTCCGCCGATCTCCCGCTTTTACAAGCGGGAGCCGGGGTTTCCCCCATCCCTAACCCCTTGAAATAACGAAGGTTTACCTGCTGTTGTCTGGCAGGCCTCCCGACAGGTCACTTCCGAAAAGATCTCCATGCCCCTTTTCCGGTGGTGCGGACAATGGTTTTCAGGTGAAATATTTGATCCAGAGAGACCTTTGGAAAAGGTCCATTGTCAGTCAGGTTCGAGAGGGTCAGTTACAGTTGAAATTCTCGAGTGCCAAGGCTTAATGCTTTCAGTTTTTTTCTCCTCGGAAGGATGGTTCGAGCAGTGGCCGAGGGCCCCTTTTCTGAAGTGACCGGCGGGAACGTTAGCGAGGAGAACATCCCGAGTCCCTGTCTGAGGCGGCGAATCCTATACATACAATAGTGGTATGGAGGACTATATGACGTTACTTCATGGTTTTGAAAAGATCCGCGAGCGGGATATCCCGGAATTGAAAACGCGGGCTGAGTTTTACCGGCACCATAAGACGGGTGCGGAGTTGCTCTCCCTTGTAAACGATGATGAAAACAAGGTCTTCGGCATCACCTTCCGCACCCCGCCTCCGGACTCCACAGGCTTACCCCACATCCTGGAGCATTCCGTTCTCTGCGGTTCCCGGAAATACCCTGTAAAAGAACCCTTTGTGGAGCTTCTCAAGGGGTCTCTTCAGACCTTCCTAAACGCCTTCACCTATCCGGACAAGACCTGCTATCCCGTGGCCAGCCAGAACGAGAAGGATTTTTACAACCTATGCGATATCTACCTTGACGCCGTATTCCACCCCAGGCTCACCCCCTACGTCTTTTACCAGGAGGGCTGGCATTACGAAATCGACCGGGACGGAGCTTCCCTCATGTACAAAGGGGTGGTCTTGAATGAAATGAAAGGTGCTTACTCCTCCCCTGATTCCCTTCTGGCCGAGTATTCCCAGCAATCCCTCTTCCCTGACACCCCTTACGGCCTGGATTCCGGAGGGGACCCGAAGGAGATTCCGACCCTCACCTTCGAAAAATTCAAATCCTTTCATGAGAAGTACTATCATCCGTCCAACGCCCTGATCTATTTTTACGGCAACGACGACCCGGCCAAGCGCTTGGCCTTGGTCGAGGATTACCTCAAGGACTTCCAGAAGATCGACATGTCCGTCGAGATTCCCCTCCAGCCGCCCTTTGAGAAACCCAGGCGCCTGATCCGACCCTTTGCCGCCGGAAACGGAGAGGAGTCCTCCAAGGGAATGGTCACCATGAACTGGGGGCTGGCGGAGTCTCCTCGAAGCGAGCTGAATCTTGCCTTTCACGTGCTGGCCTACATCTTTCTGGGCATGCCGGGTTCCCCCCTGAGAAAGGCCCTGATGGACTCAAACCTGGGAGAAGACGTGGCCGGTGTGGGACTGGCGAGTGAATTGCGGCAGATGTATTTCTCCGTAGGGCTCAAAGGGATCGACCCCAAAAATGCGGACAGGGTGGAAGAACTCATCCTCGGCACCCTGGAAGATCTCGCTCGGAGAGGGATCGATCCCAAGACCATCGAAGCAGCCATGAACACCACGGAGTTCGCCTTGAGGGAGAACAACACCGGCAACTACCCGAGGGGCCTGGTGATCATGCTCCGTGCCCTCGGCAGTTGGCTCTATGGAGAAGACCCCCTGGCCCTGGTGGCCTTCGAAGCCCCCCTGGAGGCCGTCAAGTCCGCCGTTAAGGAGGACGGACGTTACTTCGAGAAACTGATCGAGAACTACTTCCTGGAAAACCCGCACCGGACCACTCTCCTGCTCGTGCCTGACCCCGAGATGGGTCCCCGGGAGGAAAAGGCCGAAACAAAGCGCCTGGCCGATGCCCGCTCGGCCATGGACCCCGGCGAACTGGAGGAGATCGCCCGCCTGGCTCAAGAACTCAAGGAGATCCAGGAGACCCCTGATCCTCCGGAGGCCCTGGCCACGATCCCTTGTCTGAAACTGGAAGACCTGGATCGGGAGAACCGCCGGATCCCCCTCGCCCTCTCTTCAAGGGACGGGGTCCCTATTCTTTTCCATGACCTCTTTACCAACGGAATCGCCTACCTGGAAATAGGATTCAACCTGCACGCCTTACCCCGAAAGTATCTCCCTTATGTTCACCTCTTTGGCAGGGCCTTGCTGGAATTGGGGACAGAAGCCGAAGACTACGTGAGTCTGGGTCAGCGCATCAGCCGAAAGACCGGGGGGATCCATCCGAGTTACTTCACCTCCGTTACCAAGGAGAGCAGGGGGGCGGGTGCCGCCTGGATGTTCCTGCGGGGCAAGGCGATGATGAGGCAGACGGGGGACCTCCTGGACATCTTGAGGGATGTGCTTCTCACAGTCAAACTGGACAACCGCGAACGTTTCCGCCAGATGGTACTTGAATCCAAGGCCCGGCTGGAACAAGGCCTGGTCCCGGGGGGACACCAGGTCGTCAATCGCCGGCTTCGGTCTCGATTCAACGATGCGGACTGGGCCTCGGAGCAGATGGCGGGACTGGCGAATCTGTTCTTCCTCCGGAAACTCGCCGGCACCCTGGAACGGGACTGGGATACCGTCCTCTTGGACCTCGAAGACATGAGGCGCCGGTTGATCAACCGGAAGGCCATGATCGTCAATGTCACCCTGGATGAAGACAACTGGTCACGCCTCGAACCCAAGGTCGGGGAGTTCCTGGACCGGTTTCCTTCCAATCCCTTCCAGGAGGAAACCTGGCATCCGGAGCCTTCCGGGGAATTCGAAGGCCTGACCATCCCCGCCCAGGTAAATTACGTGGGGAAGGCGGGAGACGTCTATTCCATGGGATACCGCTTTCATGGCTCGGCCCACGTGATCTGCCGGTACCTGCGAAACTCCTGGCTCTGGGACAGGATCCGAGTCCAGGGCGGGGCTTACGGGGCCTTCTGCCTCTTTGACCGGCTCTCCGGAGTCCTGTCTTTTGTCTCCTACAGGGACCCGAACCTCTCCCGGACCCTGGAGGCCTTCAATGAGTCAACCCGGTTTCTGAAGGAAATCTCCCTGAGCAAGGAAGAGCTCACCAAGGCGATCATCGGAACCATCGGAGACATGGACCACTACCAGCTTCCGGACGCCAAGGGTTACTCTTCCCTCCTCCGCCACCTCTCGGGAGAGACTGAGGAAGACCGACAGCGGATGCGGGAGGAGGTCCTGGATACCACCGAGACGGACTTCAAACGCTTCGGAGAGGTCCTGGAGGGTCTTCGGGACCACGGACACATTACGGTCCTGGGGTCGGAGACGGCCATCCGGGAGGCTTCCAAACAAGAAGGCCTTTCCTTTAAGATCGTGAAAGTGCTCTAAGTCCCCCGGCAATAAAAGGCGAAACTGCACGGATATTATTGAATCATTGGGTCTGTCGGGTCTATTGAACCGAGAGCTCAAGGGCTCGATAGGTGAAGGATCGGAGGGCTTTACTTAAAACCATCGCCCGCAACACCGGGAGGAAGGGCAGGGCGTTCTTTTCTACACGACCACGGGCCTGCCGCCCGCCGTTGTCTGGCGGGCTTGTCCGGGGAATCTCCGGAATAAGTATTTCACCCGAAAACCACTGCCTGCACCACCGGGAGAAGGGGCATGGAGATCTTTTCGGAAGTGACCTGTTGGGAGGCCTGCCAGACAACAGCAGGTAAACCTTCGTTATTTCAGGGGGGTTAGGGATAGGGGAAACCCCGGCTCCCGCTTGTAAAAGCGGGAGATCGGCGGAGGGGGCAAGAATCCCCCGTCCCTAACCCCTTGAAATAACCAGGCCGTGAGACCGGGAACGAGGAAAAGAT
>JAFDEE010000143.1 GCA_019310525.1 Deltaproteobacteria bacterium
CATAAATCCCAGCGTCGCTTCGCTCCGACTTCCTCGCTCGGGGGTGCCGCAATCCTCCGGATCAGGGTGTCGGAATGCTCCGGAATGACATGCCGTTTTCACCGGAATAGGCAAACAAAGGGTACAGCCAACGCTGGTACCCTTTTTTATGTTGACAAGGTGCCTGAAATACAGGATAAAAATACAAACAAAATTATTAAGAACGTTTTTTATCTGGCCGAAATCCCTGATTGTCAGGAGGCCTCCCGGATTCAATCTACGGAGAAAAGAGGACCACACCGAATAATGGGAGCCTGCAAACATTTGTTTGGCGCAAGAGAAGGCGTGTCGCCCTCATACCTTTTGACATTCTAATGATGATTCGGCAAGAGGCATCCAATCTGGATTGTGATTAGCTTTTGGATGCCTTATTTGATTTGAAGAGCGAAAGATGAATACCTATACGATCCGGCTGAAAGGGCAGGCGCCCATTGAGATCCAGTCAGAGTCCCTTACAGGAAGCGAGGCGTTGAAGGCCCTCGAAGTTAGGGATCTGAAAAGGGTGGTCGCGGTCAGGGTAAATGGAGAAGTACGAGACCTGTCCCGGGACCTGGATTCGGACTCGGAGTTGGAGCCCGTTCATATCGATTCCCAAGAAGGGCTGGAGATACTCAGGCACAGTACCTCCCATGTCATGGCCATGGCCGTCAAGGAACTTTTCCCTGGCGTCAAGGTAACCATCGGCCCAGCCATTGAGAACGGGTTTTACTATGACTTCGATTACGAGAGGCCTTTCCGGGAAGAGGACCTCCCGAGAATCGAAGAGAAGATGATGGAAATCATCAAGGCCGATTATCCCTTTGTAAGACAGGAGATGGGACGGGAGGAGGCCATTGATTTCTTTGAAAAGGAAGGGGAGGATTACAAGGTCGAATTGATCCAAGACCTTGGTGAAGAAAAGGTTTCCCTTTATACCCAAGGATCCTTTACGGATTTATGCCGGGGGCCCCATATTCCATCCACCTCGATGATTAAGGCCTTTCGTCTCACCAAGGTGGCAGGGGCTTACTGGCGTGGGGATGAAAACAGGGCGATGTTGAGCCGGATTTACGGGGTGGCCTTTTCCAATCCAAAGACTCTGAAACAATATCTCCAGAAACTCGAGGAGGCCAAGAAGAGGGACCACGTCAAACTCGGGCCCCGTTTAGGGCTTTTCAGTACCTACGAGGAGATCGGGGCGGGCATGATAGTGTGGCATCCCAAGGGGGGAATGCTCAGGCACCTTCTGGAGGAATTCGAGGTGCAGGAGCATCTCAAGCGTGGTTACGAGATCGTCAAAGGCCCCCAACTCCTAAAAACTGACCTATGGAAACGGTCCGGGCATTTCGACAATTATCGGGAGAACATGTATTTTACCGAGATCGACAAGCAGTCATACGGAATCAAGCCGATGAACTGCCTCGCTCATATGTTGATCTACCGTTCCAGCATTCGGAGCTATCGGGAGCTCCCGAAAAGGTACTTCGAGTTGGGCCTGGTCCATCGACACGAGCGCTCCGGTGTGCTCCATGGACTCACTCGGGTGAGGGAATTCACCCAGGATGACGCTCATATCATTTGCACGCCGGATCAACTGGACGGGGAGATCAAGGGAGTGCTCTCCTTTGTAAAGGATATCATGGAGATCTTCGGGTTCGAGTACGAGCTTGAGATAAGTACCCGGCCTGAAAAATCCATCGGGTCAGACGAGGACTGGGACAGGGCGACTGCGGCGTTAAAGGGGGCTGTTGAGGACTTCGGCCTTCCTTACCAGGTCAATGAAGGGGAAGGGGCCTTTTACGGACCGAAAATCGATGTTAAGCTTAGGGATGCCCTTGAGAGAACCTGGCAATGCTCGACGATCCAGTGCGATTTTACCCTTCCTGAAAGGTTTGATTTGTCTTATGTGGACAAGGACGGGCAGAAACACCGCCCCACAATGATCCACCGCGTGATCGTCGGTTCCATTGAGCGTTTTATCGGGATCCTGATCGAACACTATGCCGGTGCTTTCCCGACTTGGCTCGCACCGGTGCAGGTATCGATCCTGACGGTGACGGATCGGAATATCCCCCACGGCGAGAAGGTTCTGAAAATTTTACGCGATTCCGAAATCAGGGTGGAACCGGATTTCAGGAACGAAAAGCTTGGGCTGAAGGTAAGAGAGGCCCAATTGCAGAAGATTCCCTATATGCTCATCATCGGAGACAGGGAATCGGAACAGGGAGTGGTGACTCCGAGACTTCGGAGCGGCAAGAACCTTCCCTCTATGTCCATAGGGGAATTTGCCGACATGATCAAGGATGAATCAAATAAGAGGAGGTAGTGGCTATAGGCAGGAAGAGCAATGATGTCAGGGTGAATGAGAGGATCCGCGCCAGGACGGTGAGACTGATCGGGGTGGATGGTAAACAGCTCGGGATTATGTCTTCCGAACAGGCCCTTGAACGGGCCCGGAAGGATGGGCTGGACCTGGTGGAGGTGGCTCCCAATTCCGATCCGCCTGTGTGCCGGATCATGGATTACGGCAAGTATAAATATCAGGCGGCCAAAAAAGTCCAGGAGGGCAAGAAAAAGGCCAAGTCCGTTCAACTCAAAGAGGTGAGAATACGGCCCCATACCGAGGAACATGATTTGAATTTCAAAATCAAGAACATGAAGAAGTTCTTGGAAAAAAAGGACAGGGTCAAGATCTCGGTCCACTTCAGGGGTCGTGAGATGGCTTACATGGATGCGGGAATAGAGCTTCTCAATAGGATCGCTGAAGAAGTCTCCGAATTCGGCACTGTGGAGCAGCCCCCCACCCGAGAGGGTTGGCGCCTGACAATGGTTCTCGTGCCGAATTAAGGGGAGAGAAAAGGCCGTCTTTACGGATTCTTGGAGGAGAGCGGCTTCATACCTGAGCTGACGCCGGAGCGGGATGCAGGCGCCGTGTGGAGGTTTTCTGGTTACTTCCCCGCCGGGGCCCTTGATCAAAGGTCTCAGGGGCTTGGCGGAGAGGGGTGTACTTTATTCTCAGAATCGATACGAAGGTTTCCCTGGGGTCAAGGCTCTCGCTTGCCTGCAAACACCTACTTGTTTCCCCGCTGGAATTCGGCCTGGGGAGAAGAACATTTTTTTGGAGGAAATTACATGCCTAAATTGAAGACCAACCGTGGCGCGGCCAAGCGCTTCAAGGCCACGGGATCAGGAAAAATCGTGAGGAACAAGGCCTTTGCCAGCCATATTCTTACCAAGAAGACTACAAAGCGTAAGAGAAACCTGCGGAAGTCTTCTCTTGTTCATTCAACCAATGAAAGAGGTGTTCGCCGGCTGGTACCGTATCTCTGATGTTCGCCTCCCCCAGGGGAGAATATCCGGAGATGTGCCGCGGAGGAAACCCACCGATAAACGGGAGCAACCGAGGAGGATGGAACAATCGCCTTTTTCGGGAATGTGGTTGATGTGAATATCTCGTTCTCAGAGAATAAGAAGTTTTTGCTCCTGTGTAGATCGACGTGGTTTTGGCCGGTGTAATCAAAAATTCAGGAAAAACATGAAAGAGGTTCAATCATGCCAAGGGTAAAGGGCGGATTTAAAACGCGACGACGAAGAAACAAGATACTCAAGGCGGCCAAGGGATACCGAGGAGGACACAGCAAGCTCTTCAGGACGGCCACCGTCTCCGTAGACCGGGCGAGGCAATATGCCTACAGGGACCGCAGGGCCCGCAAGAGGGATTTTCGTCGCCTGTGGATCGTACGGATCAATGCCGCCGCGAGGGAGAATGGACTTTCTTACAGTCGTTTGATGGGGGCGTTGCACCGTGCCGGCATCGAGCTTGACAGGAAAGTCCTGGCCGACATGGCTGTTCGGGATCCCAAAGGTTTCTCTCAGGTGGTTCAATCGGTCCTGTAAGACGGTTTCGGGAAACAAAGGGGTTTTTCCCCTGGGCCGAGATCGCAATAAAGGTGGCTCCCGTATCACACTTCTCAAAACGGGAAATTTCGGATCCGGTGCCGTCCCGGTCGTCATACTGGATCTATTCGCCGTCCCGGTCGTCATACTGGATCTATTCTACCTGAATCTTGCATAACCAATCTTGAACCCGTCAAAAAATTCACTGAAATTCCCCTTGTTAGGTTATACCCGGATAAGGTGGAAGTTCAGCCCGATGGGTGAGAACAAAATAAAGAATAATATTTCAAGTGTTGTTTACCCTTCGGGAGCGTCGATTTTACCCGGGATCTGCTTCGTTA
>JAFDEE010000144.1 GCA_019310525.1 Deltaproteobacteria bacterium
TTCCGATTTTACCGGATCTGCTGCGTTGCCTGCCTGTGCGGTGCCTGTCTGCCGTCCCAACGGGACAGGCAGGCACGCAGACAGGCGCTTCGGATTCCGTCATTGCGGCGTACTGATATGTACGTCTCATTCCTGAATCCTCGCGCGCCTTGCATCTCCAGAAAACTCGGCAAATCGCTCAATTTAGGTTCCAATATCATTATCCTTCAAATTCCTCCTTACCAATACCTGGCAAGCAGAATAGGAACAATAACTTCTTCTTCCATTTACAAATTCAACCGCGTACCACTTCGGCCCCTGTTAAGACAGGTGAAAAGATCATAAATTTTCGCCGATAACTATCCATCTGCATGATTCCCACGATCTTTTCCTTGAGATCCCCTGGGTCTCCGGCACGAAAAACAAGGCGCAGCCTGTCCTCAGGGCTCAGGACCTGATTGAAGGCCGGCGTACAGACAAGGGTGGGGACTTCGATACTCATGGCCTCGAGCACAGCCTTCCCCGCCCCTCCCCTTGACAGCATGTTCACGAACACATCGAATCCGGAAACGATCGCAGGGACTTCTTCCCGTTTAAGGGGGCCTGGGAATCGGACAAAAGACTGCAACCCGTAAGTTTTGCACAGATCATCGAGTTCCTGTCTATACTTCCTGTCATCCTCCGTCTGGACGTTCCCGTAAAGCATGACCTTGAAATCACGGCAACCTTCCATGATCATCAGGTGGACGGCTTTGATAAGGGTTTCGTAACCCTTGATCCTGGAGATCCGCCCGACAGATCCGATCACAAACACTTCGTTTGGGGCCCTGGGCCTTCTGGAATAGAGGGCCGTATCGATCCCGTGGCCGGTAACCTTCACTTTCCCGGCTTTTATCCGGAAGCTGTCGGGGCTCGCTGTGACGACGGCATCGCTCAACATGAAGGCGCCGAACATGACTGGATTGATGACACTGTGGGCATACCAGGTAATCCTCGGGATACCTTTCAAGGCCAGGATAGGCCCTCCCAGCAGGGTGAAGAGCACGGCCATGTGGGTAAAACATCCATCGAAGTGCCTCTTTTTCAAGGTCTGACGGAGAAGTCGGTAGAAGTTCAGTACTTTCATGGCTCTTGAAACGCCCCGTTCCCCCCCGACGGAATACACCTCAATGTTTTTCCTGAGGGCCAGGCGGCCCTTGTGCATGGTGATCACGGATATGTGTTCGAATCGCTCACCCAGGGCGTTCAACCATCCCGTGGTCACCCCCTGGGTTGGATGGTCTGCGTCCGTCCTGATATTGAAAACCAGGAGATTCATTCCCTATTCAAAATCCCCCCATTGGAGAAGCGCATCCTCCCGGATCTCCCTCGTGGCCCGCCTGCCGATCACGCTGTCCCAGAGGAGCGGACTGATTCCGTGTCCGGGCCTCTTTACCGTGATGTTTTCCTCTGTCAGCACTTCACCCTTACCGATATTCTTCAACGCTACGATGCTCCTTCGAGCATGGGACCTGGCTTCCTTCTCAAGAGATACATCTTTGCTTTCCTTTCCAAGTAAACTTCTATACTTCTTCAATTTTGCCAGGAATCGTTTGAGATCCAGGGCGTTCATAGCGTGGTAATGATCATTTCCAGGAAGGGTTTTGTCGTGGGTGAAATGCTTTTCAAGAATCGAGGCCCCCAGGAGGGCGGCCATTTCCAGGGCGCTGACGGTTTCATCAGGGACCACGTGGTCGGAGTACCCCACCAGGCAGTCCGGGAAAGCACCCTGGAGGACCCTGATCTGAAAAAGTTGAGCATGTTTTTCGTCCGTAGGATAGTTGAGAACACAGTGAAGGAGAGCGATCTCCGGGGCGCCGTTCTCCTGGAGGACTTCCTTTGCGAATTCTATTTCCGGAAGCGTGGCCGCCCCGGTTGAAAGCAAAACCGGCTTTCCCGAGCGGGCCACCTTTCGGAGAAGGGGAAGGTTCGTGATGTCCGCAGATGCGATTTTGAAGGCGGGCACAAGGGGGTCCAGCTCATCCACCGCCCTTGTGTCAAAGGGTGTGCACAGGAAGTCCACCTCTCTTTTTCCACAATGATCGGCCAAAAGCTCGTACTCCCTTGGGCCGAATGCATCGTATTTCTTGAACAATTCGTACTGGCTCAAGGTCGGCTCCCGGGTCGTATCCCAGTAGGCTGGGGAGTTGCGGGAAGCAAGTCTTTCAGCCTTGTAATATTGAAATTTGACCCCGTGGACCCCTCCCTCCGCCGCCTGGTCGATGAGTTCTTTCGCCAGGTCGAGGGAGCCCTCGTGGTTGACCCCGATTTCCGCAATAATGTATGGAGACAGGTACATTCCGACCTGCCTTTTACCAATGATCATTTCCCTTCGGCTCCTTGCTCGAGCAATGCGTTGATCTCCTGGATCACGGTCCTTTTCCCGTCTGAAATACCCATCCTTAGCATCCGGTCCCGCATCCTGGCCCTCAATGCCTCGTCTTCCATGAGGCGTTCGACCGCTTCCCGGATCACGTCGTCCGTGACGTCCTTTCGGTGGCCCAGGTTGATGATTCCGTTATCCCCCGAGGCCACCGTATGCCTTGTCTCTCTCGAGTTCTGGGCGATCACGATCGTGGGAACCCCGATACTGGCCAGTTCCAGGACCGTCCTCCCGGCGGAAGTGATGGCCATATCGGCCGCGGTCATGTATTCGCTGATCTTCCGTGTAGCGTTTGCGTAGTGGATGAATTTCGAATCCAGGCGGTCCAACAATTTTCGGAGTTCCTCGTGATGCCGGTAACCGGGACCTACGATCACATGGACATCAACCCGGTTTTTCTGCAAAAGGCCTGAGAGAACTTCCAGCACCCGGCAGGTCAGATTCCCCTCATCAACGCCGCCGAAGGCCACCAGGATGCTGCCGACCGGGCCCTTTCGTTCTCTTTGGGAAAGATGAAGAAACTCGTCGCGCAGGCAGAAGTACTTGGGCCCCACTCGGAAGTGCTCGTATGGAAAACGGTAAGGATATAAGGCGTTGATCACCAGGTCGGCGATTTCGGCCCCAAGTCCCAGGTCCTCGAAGTTCACGACCTTGATGCCCGCTTTCTTGAGGCTCCAGATGTAATCGGCCCCTGTATCCAGGATGTCGTTTATAACCATATCCGGCCCCAGGGAAAGGACCGTATCCAGGAACCGGGCGCGCTCCGTGACAACGACCGGGTAATTTTGCTCCGAGATGTAGTTCTCGGCCAGGTCGTCCTCCTCGGTACAGACGAAAACGATATCATGTTGAATGAACTCATGGGCCAGCATCACCGCCCGATAAGCATGACCCAGGCCAGTCTCGGCATTGCCCGTAACGGTGAAAACGATCCTCTTTCTCTTGAGAATCATTTCAGCTACCCAGAAATCATGGTAAGTATCGATGTCGATGCTCTTTATTTCGTCCAGAACCATGAGGGAGATCTTCTCACCCACCCGTGTGCCGGTCCTCAATTGCTTCCTCGTACAGGCATTGATCACGCCCGTCTCCCGGTAGCAAGGAGGGAGAAGTTGGCGGTTCAACCGCTTTTCGTAATCCGGAACGATCCGTCCCCCTTCTTCCTTCCAGCGCAAATGCCGGTCCTCGTGGGCCGTAAGAAGGGTGTCCGCCCCTTCCGCCGCGAGCTTTTCAATGGCCTGGTCGATGTCCCCACCCGTCACGAAGGGACATGTCGGCTGAACGGTCACGACGGCATCGTAGACCTCCCCCCATCGATTTTCCGCCGATTCCACTGCATGCACGACGACCGGATCGAGCGTCACGTCATCCCCGGCCAGGTTCTCCGGACGTTTGATGACCTCGGCACCGAAACGTTCCGCAAATAGGGCGATTTCCTCGTCCTCCGTGCTGACGACGACTCTTCCGACCTTCTCGGAATCCAGGGCGGCCTGAATGGCATATGATATGAGGGGCTTACCTCGGAGCGGCCGAAGATTTTTTCTAGGGATAGCCTTGGATCCCCCCCGTGCTGGAATGATCACGATGCTTTTCATCTTCTCTTCTTTCTTCTCTTCCCGTGGCTTAGATGTTCTATTCCTCATCAATCTCTTCCCGAGACCTTTGAAAAACGTCCCCTTTTG
>JAFDEE010000145.1 GCA_019310525.1 Deltaproteobacteria bacterium
AGTAGACTTGTGGACATGCTTGAATTCCTCCTTGATTATTTGTTGGTCATCAAAAAGGAAATCAGTATGTCCACTACATTGCAACTTCAAAAGTACGCTTTAGTCGGATGAACCAAAATAATTTTTCTGTCGGGGGGCGCAAGAAGGTGGACGTCGCCATCTTCCACCATGGCTCGGAACATACTCTGGAGAATCTCAGCCGCGTAGTCATCTGTGGTCCTGAAGCCTAAGGTTGGCAAAAACGCGGTCCGCATTCGCGATTTCAAACAGGCTGCGGCGGATCTCGATGGTCTTGAAAACATCATGCGTGAAGTCGAAGCCATTCAATATGGTCTGTGGACCAACGTTCTGGAATTCTTTTTCCTTGAGAAGAAACAAAAGCGCTTCGAAACCAAGTGCAATCCCATTGGCGATTGGCCCATGGCGGAAGAGTCAATCGGCACCAAGGATGTGGTATCCGATGCCCACACCCGTGTGGCTGACAATGAAATGCTCAAGGTCACTTTCCGCCGCTGTCACAACTTCATCCATGGCAACGAAGGAATGCCGAAAGATGCCGCTTTCTGGCAGTTCCTTTATCTCATATTTTGCAAGATGCACGACGAAAGCCTTCGAGCAAAACAGCGCCAGGGCCTGGCGACGTCGTTTCTGGGCCGGGCCGAGGGAACAGTTCGAAGACAAAGGCCGCAAAGAAATTCGTAAGCGCATTGACAGCCTTTTCTCTGAGGTCAAAAAACAATACAAAAATATCTTCCGGGGCAATGAAGAGATCACCCTATCGGACCGCGCCTTGGCATTTATCGTTTCGGAGCTGGCCAAGTACGACTTCACTCGTACCGACGTGGACGCCAAGGGTGTGGCCTATCAAGAAATCGTGGGTACGAACCTACGCAGTGACCGGGGCCAGTATTTCACGCCTCGCGGTGTGGTGAAGCTGGTGGTTGAGATGCTCGACCCGAAAGAGGACGAGCGTGTTCTTGACCCGGCCTGCGGTACCGGGGGCTTTCTGGTGGCGACTCTCGGCCATATGCTGAAGAAATTTCGCGAAGAACAGGACACCCAGCCTGGACACGAAAACACCACCGAATTTCTCAAGGAGCACGACAGATGAGTTCAATTTTAACAATAAATATAGATGATTTGCTCTATTTGAGAGGAGTAGAGTCAGCCCGTGTCGAATTCAAGGCTTCCTGGGATGAAGAAACAACGGCATATCAAATCTTGAAAACCATTTGCGCCTTTGCCAATGATCTACAGAATTTAAATGGTGGATATATTGTTATAGGCGTCGCCGAGGAAAATGGCAGTGCCATTCTCCCTCCCAAAGGGATTCCCTCTGAACAATTGGATGACATACAAAAGTGGATTCGCGGGAATTGTAATCGTATTGACCCTGAATATCAACCAGTTATTTCTCCAGAGAGGCCAAATGGAAAAGATATATTGGTTATTTGGGTGCCGGGTAGTGATGTGCGCCCCCATAAAGCTCCCGATGGAAAGAAAGGAGAGAAGAAATATTGGGTTCGAATAGGGAGTGAAACAGTTGATGCTGCCAAAAACGGAGTGCTTGATCAGCTTCTGCACATGACGGCTCGTGTGCCTTTTGATAGCAGGAGGGCTTTACATGCTAAAGTAGAAGATTTGAGGGAATCAAAGGTTCGTGAATTCCTTCGCGATATTCGAAGTGGTTTGTTGGATGAGCCCGACACAAAAGAATTATACCGAAAATTGAGGATAGCGGCCCCTGTTAATGGATATGATGTACCGATAAATGTCGGATTATTATTTTTCTCGGAAGATCCAGAACAGTGGTTTCCTGGGGCGCGGATAGAAGTTGTTCAATTTGCCGGAGACGCATCCGGCGATGTTCAGGAGGAGCGCATATTCAAGGGTCCGATTCATGAGCAAATTCGAGACTGCTTGAACTACCTGAAAAATTTATCGACAACGCATCTGGAAAAGGTTGGAACTGACATTCGCGTCCGGGGCTGGGTGAGCTATCCTATTCCAGCACTGGATGAGGCCATTGTGAATGCCGTTTATCACAGGGGGTATGAGGGAATAAATGAGCCCATAAAGGTCTACCTCTATCCTGACCGGATGGAGATTATAAGTTATCCAGGTCCGGTCCCTGGGATTCAATTAGAGCATTTGAGGCCGGGAGCAAGTGTCCCGCCTGTCCCGGCCAGAAACAGGCGTATAGGGGAATTCCTGAAAGAGCTGCGTTTAGCAGAGGGAAGAGGAACTGGTCTTCCCAAGATATTCCGGGCCATGCGGGAAAATGGTTCTCCCGAACCAGTTTTCGATTTTGATGAAGGCCGTACTTTTTTCAGGGCAACTCTCCCCGCGCATCCTGAATATGTAGCCATTTCAACATTGCGTGATGTCGCTCATTTACGGGCTGTTGGAGATATTCAAGGGGCAAAACAACGCCTTGAAGATTCATGGAAGGCAAACCCATCTTCAGCGCTGCTCGCAGGTGAGCTCATAAGACTGTACGGTAAATCTCAGGAACTGCCGAAAGCGGAACAAGTTTTCAAAGAGTTCCGAAACAAAGCTCCGGAAGCATTTTTATCTCATGTTATCAACGTTATGGTTAATGCGTATTTTGAATGCGGAGAGGAAGAGAAAGCACGTGAATTATTGAAAGACCTTCCTGCTATTCTTTCAGCTTCAGATGCCTTCGATACAGCGATATTGGCACGCAGGCTCGGAAATCAAGAGATTGCGCACAAATATTTCGAGCAAGCGGGTGATTCTATTCTAAATGACCCTAGAGCATTGCATGAATTTGCTCAGACTAAAATAGATTTGGCAAGAAAAATATGGCGTAACCGGCATGGCTCATGGGGCTATCGCCGGCAGGCGAACAAGCGCTTGTTGACCGAGGCCAAACAACTTCTGGAAAGAGTTGTTCAAATGGATGCATCGCCAACACGCCACGCTTGGGCATGGCGTGATCTGGCCAGAGTGTTGAATTGGTTACGGGCTCCCAAAAGGGAGGTGGTCCATGCGTATAAACAAGCTATAAGTCTTTTACCCAATGAAAAGCGCTTCAGGGATGAATTGGGGCGAATATCGGATACGACACATGGCAGATAAGACAAAGGATGATTTTTAAATGAGCGATCTGGACAACGACATTGCCGAAGTGCCGCAGGAGGCTGTCGAAGATGACGCGCCGGAGGATTTCTTCATTGACATCCTAACGGGTGAACTAACACCTTTCGAATCCCATTTTTGTCCAGATTGGACTGAAACATTATATGGAGACTCGGGCTATGATATTATCGCGTTTGATATGGCAGCGGGAATTGAAGAAAGGTCTTCCATGAAATTTGAAAAAGATTAACCAATCGGGTTAATCTTTTTTCTTGACTGGGGATTGGTTTGAATATATCATTTAAGAATAAAAAGTTGGCCAAGTCCTTCAACGAAGGGGAGCAGCTTGAAAAGATTCACGGAACCAAACGTGCGAGAAAAATTAGGATTCGTTTGGCTGAACTCAGGGCTGCCGCAAGTCTTATGGATTTTTGGCCTCCAAAGAGCGGACCAAGCCGATGTCATGAACTGACACAAGGACGACGTCGAGGACAACTATCCATGGACCTGGATCATCCCTACCGCTTGATTTTTATTCCTGACCACAATCCGATTCCCAGGCATGAGGATGGTGGTTTGGACTGGTCCCTGGTTACCGCCATTAAGATTCTTGGGGTGGAGGACACCCATGAGTAACAAACATACCAACCAGTACGTACCGGATTATATTGTAACGCCGGGAGAGGTCCTTGAAGATTATCTTGCAAGTCTGGGGATGACGCAGGCCGAATTGGCGGCCAGAACCGGCCTGGCAAAAAAAACCATTAACGAGATCATCAAGGGTAAGTCACCCATTA
>JAFDEE010000146.1 GCA_019310525.1 Deltaproteobacteria bacterium
TTTAATTGAACATTAAAATCCATGCCCTTTGGGCATGGTCAGAGTTCAAAGGCTTTGCCATTTGAACGACTCATTGTTACCCCTATACTGAATTGTCCCCACAATTTCAGTGAAAGGAGAAAGCAATGAGTCGTTTTAGAAAACTATCACATACCATTTGGCACTGCCAATACCATATTGTCTGGGTTCCAAAATACCGTCACCGAATTTTGGAAGGTGCGGTCAAAAATCAGGTTGGCAACTGCATTCGGGCCTTTTCGCAACAGAAAGAGGTCGAGATTTTGGAAATGAATATTCAACCGGATCATGTGCATGTATTAGCGATGGTTCCTCCGAAAATCTCGATATCTGACTATTGCGGTATCGTAAAGGGCAGAACAGCAATCCGAGTTTTCAACAAGTTTCGAGAACTCAAAGATAAACCCTATTGGGGTAATCATTTCTGGACCGAAGGGTACTGCGTTGATACAGTGGGTTTAGATTCAGAAATGATACGAAAGTACGTCAAGTATCAAGAGGCCCAAGAACGAAAGAGGGCCGAAAAACAAGGTAAATTGTTTTAGGTTGAAATAGGGGGCAATTCGTTCCTTGCCCCCTGTGGGGGCAAGGCAAACTCACCCCCTTTTTTATTCCTCGAAATACTTCAATGTATTCCTGTGGTTAAAATTTTCGCCTTCCTTGACCTTGAACAAAATTGAACATTTTTCAAAGGTCTCCCTTCCTAAGGTTCTATTCGGATTTCCTGTCGGAATCTTAAGGGAAAAATATGTTCCTTCCCAGGGCAGCTCCATGGAGAGGGGGGAGGGCATTAAAAGTGATAGAGTTCCTCACCCAAGACCCGGATCCAGTTTTCTTCAAGGATCTTTGCGGCCTTTTCCACGAGCCCCACTCCCAGGATCAGAACCGTGATGTCCCCGGTACCGATACAGGGGTAAATGTAATCCACGTTTATCGCCGCATCCTTTAAGGGCTTGAGGACCGCGTTCAGCCCGCCCGGATGATGGGGAGTTTCACATGCAAGCACTTCCCTGGTCCTGATGTCGTATCCTGCGGTCTTGAGAACATTGTATGCCTTTTTGGGGTCGTTGGCCACAAAACGAAGCCCCCCTTCCTTTTCTTGGGTCGAGACGTAAAGGGCTATGATGTTGATTCCGTTTGCCCCCAGAAGTTCACTGAGGAGGCACAATTGCCCGGGCTCGTCTTTCAGGCTGAGATGGATTTCTTCCACGCTTTTCATATCAGGCTCCTTTCAGCACATATTGAGCGCCTCTGTTCAGGCCCTTCCGGTTCAGCTCCATGAGTTTCGCCTTTTTCCCCTTCACGATTTCCTCGAGCCCTTGCATGACCGCCTCCAGCGTGGTGATTCCGGTTTTGGCCACAAAGGCTCCCAGCATAATCATGTTGATGGTTCGGTCGCTTCCAAGTTCCCGTGCCATATCATTGGCGGGAATCTTCAACACCGTAATATCGTCTCTCGTTGGGTCCCTGTCCACCAGGCTTGAATTGAGTGCGATGAGACCGCCTTCCCGAATGGATCCCTCGTATTTTGCCAGGGAAGGCCTGTTCATTATGACGGCATAGTCGGGTGTGGAGGCCACCGGGGAGAAGATCTCCTCGTCGGAGACCACAACCGTGCAATTGGCCGTACCCCCACGAACTTCCGCACCGTAAGAAGGAAGATAGGTCACGTTCTTTCCTTCGAGCATGGCCGAGAGGGCGGTGAGGTATCCCATCATCAGCACGCCCTGGCCTCCGAAACCGGCGAAAACGGTCTTTTTAGTCATGATCTTTCCAAAACCTCATTTTCTTCCAAGTCATTCATTCCCGTTTCGAGCCTTCCGATCCAGATTTCGCACTCATGGTCCTGGAATCGTGCCTAACTGTTTCCCTCGGTCTCATCCTTGATTACTCCGAGGGGGAAAATCTTCGCCATGGTATCTTCCACCCGCTTGGCGGCCTCCACGGGAGACATTTTCCAGTTGGTGGGACAGGGTGAAAGGATCTCGACCAGGGAGAATCCGAGGCCCTGCATTTGCACCTTGAACGCTTTGGTGATGGCCTTCTTGGTTTTGCGGACGTTTTTCGGGGAATTGACGGCGGTTCGCTCGATATAGGTGCTTCCCCGGGCCACGGCCAGCATCCGGCTCAGATCAAGAGGCGCGCCGTCCCTGGCAGCATCCCTTCCACCCGGGGTTGTGGTCGAATTCTGGCCGAGGAGGGTGGTTGGGGCCATCTGGCCTCCCGTCATACCGTAAACCCCGTTATTGACGAAGATGGTCGTTATGTTTTCCCCGCGGTTGGCCGCGTGGATGGTTTCCGCGGTGCCGATGGCGGCGATATCGCCGTCGCCCTGGTAAGTGTAAACGATTCGATCAGGGAGACACCGTTTGATTCCTGTGGCCACTGCGGCGCCCCGGCCGTGGGGCGCCTCTCCCATGTCGATGTCGAGGTAGTTATAGGAAAGCACGGCACAGCCCGCGGGAGGAACGCCGATGACGCGGCCTCCTATATCAAGCTCATCGAAGACCTCGGCCAGGAGTCGATGGATGATGCTGTGGCCGCAACCGGGGCAGTAATGGAAGACCGCCTTCTTGAGGTATTTCGGCCGCTCAAATACTTTCTTCTCCATGTGTCCTATTCCTCTTCAAGGTGCTGGCGATGGTAAAGGGTGTTGATTCTTTTGGCGATCTCGTCCGGTGTCGGGATGATTCCGCCCGGTCTGCCATAGAAATGGACATTGCTTCTTCCCTCTAAGGCGAGCTTCACATCCTCCACCATCTGTCCTGTACTCATTTCGAAGACGAGGAAATCCTTCACGAATCGGCTCAATTCAACGAGGGTCCGGTTGGGGAAAGGATAGAGAGTGACCGGCCGCATAAGACCCACCTTGAGCCCGAGGTCACGGACCCTCTTCACCGCACCCTTGGCGATCCTGGCGGCCGTACCGTAAGCGATAACCACGAGTCTGGCATCGTCCACCAGATGGGTCTCCGCGCGAGTGATCTCCCTCGCGATGATATCGTACTTTCTCATCAACTTCCAGTTGTGTTCCTCCTCCAGGGCGGTATCCAGGAGCAGGGACTTGACAAGCCGCCGGGGCCTTCCGTCCGCCCCGTCCAGGATCCAGGGCTTGGGGGGAAGATCGGACAGGTCGATCGGATCAGGAAGGACAACGGGCTCCATCATCTGTCCCATCATCCCGTCCCCCAGGATGAGAACCGGGGTCAGGTACTTGTCGGCATAATCGAAAGCCTGTCGTGTCAGTTCGGCCAGTTCCTGACCTGAGGCCGGGGCCAGTACGATGGTTCGATAGTCGCCATGGCCTCCCCCCTTGGTGGCCTGGAAATAGTCCCCTTGGGTGGGAGCAATGTTTCCAAGCCCCGGTCCCCCTCTCATTGTGTTGACGATCACTGCGGGGAGTTCCTGGGCGGCGAGGTAAGAAATTCCTTCCTGTTTCAAACTGATGCCGGGGCTGGATGAACTCGTCATGGCTCGAACGCCGGTCATGGCGGCCCCGATTACCATGTTTACGGCCGCCAACTCGCTTTCCGCCTGAATAAAGGTTCCGTCCTCCAGTCGGGCCATGGCACCGGCCATGTATTCCGTCAGTTCGTTTTGTGGTGTAATGGGATAGCCGGCATAAAAACGGCATCCGGCCCGAACGGCCGCCTCGCCGATGATATGGCTGCCTCTCATTAAGACTTTATGACTCACGATAGACCTCTATGGCGACGTCGGGGCAGATGGTGGCACACATGGCGCATGCCACGCAACTCTTCCCCTCCTTTGGTTTTTCCGTGAACTCGGCGGGGTAATACCCTTTCTGGTTCAGGGACTTAGACGCTGTGATGTTTTCGTTGGGGCAGACGGAAATGCAGAGGTAGCATCCCTTGCATAACTCCCTGTCGATAACGATTCTGCCTTTTTTTCGTTTTTTTACCATAACTCCATCCGCCGTTCAAAAAGCCTCTCCCTTCTCCTCCTCCCCGGAGGAACGGGATCATGGGCTGGTTTGAAGTAAGTGGGAAAATTTGCCGGGCTGAACAGGCAAGGTTAAACCTTTATTTGTTAAATCCGCTTTTGTCAATCGCTTTTGTCGAAATCGGTTTTTTTCTCAGTCCTTTTTCGGGAAAACTTTTCAGGCGCTCCGCTATGAAATTTGTGGAATAAAAGACGCCTGCACCACCGGAAAAGATCCCCATGCCCCTTCCGTTTCAATAACACCCGGTGAGTACTTCAATTCGGTACCGACCTCCAAAAGGCCGATGGCGCCTTTTCTTTCGTTCGGAGGCTCCCGGGCTGGTGTTTTCAGCGGCTTATCAGGGGGGGGGGCCATCGGCCCTTGCTCGAACTCTCCCTCCAAGGAGAAAAAGATCAAAAGCGTTAAGCCTTGGCACTCGAGAATTTCAACTGTAACTGACCCTCTCGAACTTGACTGCCAATGGGCCTTTTCCCATGCCCTTTCCGGAACAAGTGTTTCACCTGAAAACGAATGCCTGCACCACCGGGAGAAGGGGCATGTGGATCTTTTCGGAAGTGACCTGTCGGGAGGCCTGCCAGACAGCAGCAGGTAAACCTTCGTTATTTCAGGGGGTTAGGGATGGGGGAAAC
>JAFDEE010000147.1 GCA_019310525.1 Deltaproteobacteria bacterium
TTGGGATGCTTTCCCTGTAAGTACGGGAAAACAACGTGATTTATAAATTACACATAAGAAAGAAGAGGGGAAGACTTCAGTTCATTCGTTTCTTTTGAGTAGGGTTCAAGTGGCCGAGTGATTGTTGAAGGACCGAATAAGCCGGCCTCAATGCATTTCACTTGACCCCTTGGACCCTCAACCCCTTGGCCCCTGAAGCCATCGGCTTCGGCCGATAGTAGTTTAGTCGCTTAATATCTGAAAGTTAAAAAACAAAGAAAGAAGAAAGGGCGAGACATCAAAGTCTGCTTTCAGCCCTCATTATCCTCTCGTTTCAGCACTTCAGAGCTCGTTTCAGCACTTCAGAGATCGATCTTGCCAATTCAATAACTATGGCGGAATACTTCTGTTCCACCTCGTGGGCATTCTGTTGGATGATCGAAAAATCGAACGAAACTCCGCCAAGTCCCGTGCCGGTCCTCTGATTGATCAAAGGAGCACCTATAGTGATAAGCCCGGGCAGATATTCCTCGACACACATGGCGTAGCCCCGGTGTTTTGTTTTCTCGATCTCGGATAACAATTGATCTTTATCGATGATGGTTTTTGGGGTTTTGGCCGGCAGCGAAATGCTGTTAATCGTCTGTTTGAGTGAGTCATCGGGTAGGGTGGATAAGTAGGCCTTTCCTATGGAAGTGTTGTGCAAGGAATTTTTCGCAACTGAAGGCAGATGGTAGGTGAGTGTTTCTTTTGCCTCCCGCTGGTAAGCTCTCATCAGGTTATTATCAACCGTAAAAGCTACATCTATAGTGATATTGAATCGACTGTGAACATCATCAACCAGCTTTTTTATGAGACGTAACTCGTCGCTGGATCGAATAATGTTTGTACTGAGAGCTAAGGATCTGATCCCCAACCTTACTTCTTTGGTCTTTGGATCTTTTTCGAGATACTCCAATTTCACGAGCGTGTTTACAAAACGATAGGTGGAAGTCATGTTCAGCGCCAAAATCCGTGAAATTTCGGTCTGAGTAAGGCTACGGGTTTCCGTATCAAACAGGGAGAGTATTTTCAGCCCTTTTTCTAATGAGGTCGAAAAATACTGATTTTTTGGTGTCATATCTGGCCGTGGTGTATATAAATTACTATTATCGTAAAGAGCATACATTTATAGTAAATTGCAATAATTGCCCTGTCAAGAAAAAAGTGAATTTCGATCATTCCGCCTCATTGCACCCATTCCAGGAAAACCTGGTTCTCCCCAAAGAAAATATGTCAAATTGTCAACCGATCCTCTCCTAATGCGTTTTTATAGATATGAACGCACTGTTGATGTCTAAAAATGAGAAAGGAGAAGGAAAGATGAAGAAGCTGATTGTTTGCATGATTTCGGTTGTTTTTGTTATGGTGGCATCCGATGCCTTTGCCGGGAATAACGGGTTTGAGCGATTGGGGGACAAGATCGATCATCGCCTTGATCGAAAGGGAGACCGGATCGATCATCGCCTCGATAAAATGGGGGACAGGATCGAGAACCGGCTTGACCGTAAGGGTGACAGGATCGAAACCCGCCTGGATCGGAGGGCCGAATGGGCCGAAGCGCACGGAAGGAAGGGCCTGGCCAAACGGTTGAAGAGAAAGGGCGATCGTATAGACAGGAAACTTGATCGAAAGGGGAAGCGAATCGATCGCCGCCTGGACCGAAAAGGGGATCGTATCGAACGGCATCTCGATCGGAAAGGAGACCGGATCAACCGGAGACTGAGCCGTCGCGGTCGTTAGTCTTTTTCCAGAAAAAGAGATCAGTTCAGCAGGGAGACCTTGATCAAGTCATCGGCCATGCAGGAAAGCGACCGCAATATGGGAGAATTTCTGAAATCCATTGAGAGGCGCGCCTTCCGCATGGCCGAAATAGCTTCAGGGGATAAGGAAGAAGCCCTGGATATCGTTCAGGATGCGATGTTTCGGTTTGTTGACAAGTATGGCGGTTGCGACGAGTCTGAATGGAGGCCCCTTTTCTACAGAATATTACAAAACCGGATTCGAGACTGGTATCGTAGGAGGGCTGTCAGGGACAGGCTCAGGGTATGGCTGGATCGATGGAAAGGAGAAGAAGAGGAAACAAAGATTGCCCCCCTTCAATCCCTGCAGGATCCAACCCGAAACGATCCTGAAAAATCGACGGAATCGAGTGATGCCTTGGCCGCCCTCGATGCAGCCCTCCATTCACTCCCTTTGCGCCAACAACAGGCCTTTCTGTTGAGGGCCTGGGAGGAGATGAGCGTAAAGGAAACATCAAAGATCATGAACTGTTCGGAAGGATCCGTGAAGACCCATTATTCTCGGGCAGTACGAAACCTGAGAGAAAAACTGGAGGGGTGGTGGCCATGACCGGCCGGATTAAAGAGAGGGATTTTTTACAAAAGGTGCTAAAAGCGCTCCATGCGGGCGAACAGAGCATAGATGCCTCCACCCGTTCCCGCCTTTCGCGCATTCGCCATGAGGCATTGAACCGGAAAAAGCGAAAGGGAGGGGCTTGGTTACCCAAGTGGTTCGGCCTTCCCGCAGCAGGGGTGGCGGTCGCTGTTGGGGTGATCATACTGTTCCATGGGACAATGAGGGAACCGTGCGGGCCGCCGGAGATGGAACAGGCGATAGTCGATGTCGAAATATTGACGGCCGACGAGTCATTCGAGTTTTTTGAAAACCTGGAATTTTATGTCTGGCTGTCAGGTCAAAATGAAATCGCCGGTTGAATTGTTCCTCCTGCAAAGAGACAAAAAAGGTTCCGCCGAAAGTGGAGGGCGAAGATGAAACGAAATAAGATTATCATCGGCCTGTTCCTGACATGTTTTTCCATGGCAATGTGCTTTCACAACGCACATGCTGGGGACAAAATTTCCGGTATTGCGTGGGATGAACTCACCAAAGAAGAACAGCAAATCCTTGGGCCACTAAAGGATCGATGGAACAACCTACCGTTGGAGAGACAGAAGAAATTGCGCAAGGGAGCCAGGCGGTGGGCGTCCATGACACCGGGGGAGCGGGCCCGGGCGAAGGATCGTCTGAAGAGATGGAAATCCCTGAGCCCCGAACAACGGGAATTGATTCGAAGAAGATACGCCCGGTTCCGTAGGCTTTCCCCGGAGCAACAGGAACGGCTGCTTCAGGCCAGAAAGCGGTTTAAAAACCTGCCCCTGGAAAAACGGCTGAAACTGTTGAAACGGTGGAAGGAGATGAGTCCCGAGCAGCGAAGGCGCTTTCAACGATTCCTCATGAATACAACGCCGGAGGAAAGAAAGAGGCTATTAGAACGATTGAGGAACATGTCACCAGAGCAAAGACGAAGATGGATCGAGGAGAGGCGAAGTTATCACAACGATTAGACAAATCCGCGTGCACTCCTTTGTGGGTCAAAAAAAGCGGCCCAATATTTGGCGGTCTCATGCCTTTTAGGGGTTTTTTAGCCTGGGAAGTCCTGTGTTGAATAGCAGGGCGGGGAAGGGGATAGCCTTTCGGAAAGCCATCTCTTTTGATCTTGCCTATATTCGGGGACATACGTCCCCATTGAATCTCATGGCCGTTTATTTTGAAAGGCTCGACCTCTGAAAAAGGGTGGTGGAATTCGGGGAAGAGCTCTGTAAAGAAGTCCTCAAGGCCATACCGCACCGTCATTTCATTTTCAGCATACCCAAGATCCTCAGGAGATACTTCCTCTATAACCGAAGACTCCTCTCCGAGCTGAGCCGATATGCATAGGAGTCGCTGAAAACGTTTTTCCAGTCAATATTGCCATACAGACCTTTTGGGGACTGCCTGGGATTCAACCCTCACTGCCATGTCTTATGTACGGATGGAGGTTTTTATGGAAAAGGCATGTTCAGAGTGGCGCCCTGGAGTGGTTGGCAGCCATGTGCTCCCATGTCCCGAATAAGAGGGAGCAGATGGTCAGAGATTGTAGACCCCCTTTGATAATTACCTTTACAGGGACCCGGTTTACCTTTACAGGGACCCGGTCCACAGCGATGGCCATTCCGTCTGATTTTTGAAGAAAGAGATGGATTCAAGGGGTAGCTCTACCCAAATTTCCTATGTTTTCCGACCTTATGGAAAGATAAAACCCGTGGTCACCGCTCGGCACTCGTGTTGCATCCACAACATCCTGCGGTCGGATTTTTTTTTGACACACAAGCTGAAATCACCTATACTTCTGCATAAGAAAATCGAGTTCTTATTCACCTCACCCAACTACGCACAATTTTCTATTTCGAACAGGACAGATTCCCATATCCCGGGTGTTGCGACAGCTTCTGGCGGGCTATGCAGTGGGACCTTCAACCGGTGATATCATCGTCGTGACCATCTATTCCAGTGCGATAAATCCATCTCAAAGCGCTACGTGCAGGACTTGTTAAGGATCTACTAAGACGGTCAGAAATATGTAGACATTTTTCTCTAGTTCTGCTATTACCTCAAGCATGGAAAAGCTTGATGGGAGAAAAATCGGACCAGAGGCAATGGAGCAAATCCGCAT
>JAFDEE010000148.1 GCA_019310525.1 Deltaproteobacteria bacterium
TCAAAAATCATTGATCAGGCCCGGAGCGGAATCAGTAAAAGTTGTCCTCCAGCAAGGTTTCGGCGGCGTCTTTCCAGGCGGGAGAGTAACGCCCACCCCTTTTGAGAAGGATAAAGATACGCCTGGAGGCGATCCGATCCC
This sequence comes from Deltaproteobacteria bacterium, assembly GCA_019310525.1. Lineage (NCBI taxonomy): Bacteria > Pseudomonadati > Myxococcota > Myxococcia > Deltaproteobacteria bacterium. The sequence continues at coordinate 142 of JAFDEE010000148.1, forward strand.
AGCCCTTCACACAGGCGAATCGGTCCAGCCAGAGGACCGGATACTTTCGAATCTCGGCGATCATTTCCTCGATCAGATCCAGGGGTTCCTCCGTTTCGGGCCTGAGAATGAATTGCCAGAGCATGTGAGGTTCGGATTGAATAGCGCGGCTGATCACCTTTCGGATCCATTCCCGCATGGAATAGAGGTTTGTCCCTTGAAAAAGGAGGGCCCGCCTGGAGGTACACCCGGGAATTTCCCGGGCCCCATCCGACATTCCCGGGGATAAGCCGATCCTCTCCGCAAAGAGATCCGGGAGCCTGTAGCCCACGAAACGTTGGGTCATGCAGTCGCTGGCCTGCTTTTCGTTCAGGTATTCTTCGATCTCCTGGATGTCTTCGAAGGAAAGGGTCTTGGTGGAGATGACACCGTAAGGGGGTCGATGACCCGCTTTCATCTGCCAGGTGCGTGCCTTTCCCTTAAGGTCAGTGCCGGGGAGGAGAAGGGTCTGGAGGCATTGGACATCCGAATGCCTGAAACCCCAGGCCCATTCAATGGATTCCAGCACCTCCTCCTTTCTTTGGCCCGGAAGACCATACATAAGATCAATGGTTACCCTGATGCCTTCCCGGGTCATGAGACGGATATTCCTTTCCAAGGAATCGATGCGGAGGGGGCGGCGTACACGGCGCAACACGTTCGCATCCCGGCTCTGGACGCCGGCCTCGAGTTCCGTGAATCCTGCCTCTCTGAGGAGCATAACATCATCCTCTCCCAGTACATCAGCCCGCACTTCGGCGAAGAAATCGATATGCCGGTTCCGGCGCAATTCCTTGAGGCCTTGCAGGATCTGTCTGAATCGGGGATTCGCATTGAGCGTTGGATCCACGAAGCGGATCTGACGGGCCCCCCTCTTCACCAGGATATGGGCCCTTTGAATCACATCGTCGGCGGTAAGGAAGCTGATTGTGTCTCTCATGTGGGGATATCGGCAGTAAGTGCATCGAAGGGGGCATCCCCGTCCCGTCTCCAGATATGCTGTTCCCCTTGGATCTGGTCTCCAGCAAGGGTGTTCCGGAGGAGGCAAGGCATCGGAAAGAGACGGGGACGGCGTGGACGTTGTTCCCCAGTGGTATTGCCTTTCCCCTTTCCAGGCAACCTGGTTGAAGTTCGTCTTTTCCCCCCTGTGAAGGGCTTTCAGGATGAAAGGGAAAAGAAATTCTCCCTCCCCCGCCACAACCACGTCCGGCACACGACTCTTGAAAAGAAAAGGATGCCCTGGGGCCACTTCCGGTCCGCCGAAGATGATTCGCAGGTCTGGAAGCCGTTCCTTGAGTTTCCTCGCGAGGTGAAGGGTCCGCTCGATATTCCAGAGATAAAGGGTGGCACAAAGGATGTCCGGTCTCCACTCGGCCATCCACCGGAGCAGGTGGGCGTCGTCGAGTTCCTCCTGCTCCGGGGTAAGGCCCCGGATCTCCCACAAGCGCTCCATGCCGGCCTTCTCCAAAGCCCAAGAAAGATAGAACCCGGCCATGGGAAGATTTTCATCCTCTTTTCCGGTATCGTTATCGAGCCTCGGCAACTGAAGAAACAGGATTTTCTTCTTAACGCTTTTCATGAACCCGGGCCTCCTTGCCGTGGAGGAGAATCTTTACTAATTGGGTGTGAAGATGTCTTCCTTCTGTGCTCCCCGTGGATTAACAGGCTGCCTTCACGAAAGAGAAATATGCTGCATAATAAGGCATTCTGCAGTGGGGAGATGGGGTGATATTTTCTAAGGCAAAATGCGAAACTCAACAAGTTGTGTTTTTTTTGAGGAAAAATGCTCATTTCGTTTTAATTATTTCTTGAAACCTCATAATCATGGTGGTAGGATTCACTACCATTTTGTAAGCACTCTCCATTTCCGCGACGGAGCGCCTGAATGTGGGCGTTTTTCAAAGGTCTCGAGTACGGGGCCGGAAGAGCGTAACAGGTGCCCGTCCATCTGGCAATAACCTTTAACCTTTGGTATGATTCAGGGCTTAATCGGAGATATCTTTTTCAACTTGTCCTGCCGGTTCTATTGGAAATAATAAATGGTTTTCCAGGAAAGGAGGTGAGAGACACCCCGGCTCCTAACAGAGGTGCCGGATCCTGCAAAGAAGGTCCCAGATTGTGCTCGTCTCGTTCGGAGATTGGGATCGGGCACGGGGGATTCCCGGACCTGGAACGGGTCGTTTTCTTCACCCGGGGCGAAATAGCCGGTGAAAGACGATGAAGGGCCGTTCCCTGCAGGGGCCCCCACCAGAACGATAACATGATGTTTCGGGATGAAAGGAGGATGTTGACATGAGGACATTCAGGTTTCTCTTGTTGTTCGCCGTGGTAATCGGATTGGCCGCTTTCCCGGCACAGGGTTTCGCAAGGTCGGAAACCATCGTCTATGGCACAACCGAGAAAGTCATCGACATGGATCCGGCCAACGCCTACGATTTTCACACCTGGGAAATTTTTTACAACATCTATCAAGGCTTATTGACCTATCCTCCTGGAAGCACGGAGCTTACCCCGTGCCTCGCTGAATCTTACACGATCAGTCCGGATGGAAAAGAGTACACCTTCAAGCTCAGGAAAGGTTTGAAGTTCACAGACGGCACCCCATTTGACGCCAATGCGGTCAAGTGGTCCGTTGACAGGGTGATCGCCCTTAAGGGGGATCCCTCCTGGTTGGTGACAGATTTTGTGAAGAGTGTGGAAGTGGTCAATTCCCATGCGGTGAAGTTCATCCTCAAGAACCCCGTTGCCTATTTCCCGTCCTTGGTGGCTTCCGTCCCCTATTTCCCGGTCAATCCAAAGGTATATCCCAAGGACAAAATCATCCGTGACCCTTCGGAACTGAAGGGCGGAAAGCTGGTCGGCCTGGGACCTTACAAGGTCGTCTCCTTCAAGAGGGACCAGGAGATCGTGATGGAGGCAAACCCGAATTACTGGGGCAAAAAACCCAAGACGAAACGGATCGTTATCAGGTATTTTGCCGATGCCACCACCATGAGGCTGGCCCTTGAAAAGGGTGAAATCGATATCGCCTTCAAATCTCTCAACCCATCTGATATCAGAGACTTGGAAAAATCCAGCAAGGTCAACACCATAAAGGCCCAGGGCCCCTACATCCGGTATCTGTGCTTCCAGTGCTCCACCCCGCCCTTCAACGACAAGGTGTTGCGCCAGGCGGTGGCAGCCGTGATCAACCGGCCTGAGGTCATCCAGAAGGTCTTCCTCGGGCAGAATGCGCCCCTTTACTCCATGGTTCCCATGGGGATGTGGTCCCACATCGATGCTTTCAAGACCGCCTATGGTGACGGCAACGTGAAAAAGGCCAAAGAACTGCTCGCTTCCAAGGGCTACAACGAGAAGAACAAGTTCACCTTCGACCTGTGGTACACCCCG
>JAFDEE010000149.1 GCA_019310525.1 Deltaproteobacteria bacterium
GATTGGGCAAAAGGGAGCGTTTTTCAAAGGTCTCAGAGCGGGAGAATGCGGAGGGGGCCGGCCCGCCAGGAAGCGGCGGGCAGGTGTCCCCCGCTGTGATAAGCCGCTGAAAACACCAGCCCGGGAGCCTCCGAACGAAAGAAAAGGCGCCATCGGCCTTTTGGAGGTTGGTATCGAATTGAAGTACTCACCGGATTCACTATTGTCCAAAATAGGATTTGCCGCTCCAAACAGAGGCTTCGGATTTTCTCCGGAGCGGGCGTTAGCGAGGAGAACATCCGCAGCCTCTGCTTTCTGCCGGCCTGCAAAAAAACCTGAATTTGAAAGAAACCGTTATGTATGGCTATCCATCTGATTTTATTATCAATGAATAGCAAAACAATTCTATTCTGGACAGCAATGCACCGGATTATAATGAAGGGGCATGTGGGTCTTTTCCTCGTTCCCGAGTCTCCCGGCCTGGTTATTTCAAGGGGTTAGTGACGGGGGATTCTTGCCCCCTCCGCCGATCTCCCGCTTTTAGAAGCGGGAGCCGGGGTTTCCCCCATCCCTAACCTCCTGAAATAACGAAGGCCTCCCGACAGGTCACTTCCGAAAAGATCCCCATGCCCCTTCCCCGGTAACCCGGTATCCTTCAAAGGTCTAGATTCGACTGGGTTACACCTGGATGTCTTTGTGAAGGCGGATAGTGCGCGCTGGGGCCGATGGCCCCTTTTCTGGAGTGACCGGCGGGAAGGGGCCGGCCCGCCAGGAAGCGGCGGGCAGGTGTCCCCCGCTGATAAGCCGCTGAAAACACCAGCCCGGGAGCCTCCAAACGAAAGAAAAGGCGCCATCGGCCTTCGGAAGCTGTTATCGAAATGAAGTGCTCACCGGGTGTTATGGAAACGGAAGGGGCATGTAGATCTTTTCCTCGTTCCCGAGTCTCCCGGCCTAGTTATTTCAAGAGACCTTTGAAAAACGCCCCCTTTTGCCCAATCTTCCGTCGTAGCCGTGTCAAAGGCGGAAGATTGCGGAAATTGGCCGATTATGGATGGATACTAGATGGATTTTTCGGGACCCTTCAGCAGGAAAAAGGATACCAGGTTTACAAGGGACCAGATGCCGGAGGCTGAAAAGCAGGTCTCGATGGAGCGGTCAAAGAGGATAGATATTCTTGGGAGAAATTCGTCATCTCCCTTCCAGAGGAGGTAGTAGAGCGGTACCCTCGGAAAAGGCAGGAGCCTGAAGGCCTCGTCGGCCATGTCCACGGCCTCACCACCCAGATACTCGGCCGCCTCCTGAAATCCTTCCGGATCGTTGCCGTAACGCTCTACCAAGGGTTCCACCCTGAGGCGGTGGCGGCCGGAAAAATAATGGGCCTCCTTGAGATCTTCACAGCCAACGAGGTCTTTTCCCATGGGATGCAAGGCAGTGACATGATTCAGGTAAAGGAGGGTTAGGAGTTCAAGGAGGGGATCCTTTAATTCTTCCCAGCCGGATGGGGTGAAGAGCTTGAGGGTTCGAGTCTCCGGGTCCACCAGGATATCCTCCCTCAGAAATCGGAACTTCAAGGCGCGGGGAGGATATGCCTCAAAAAGGGTAAGATTCAGGAGGGTCGTCCGGTCCCTTCGCTCCAAGGTCTCCCAGAATTCCGGTGGTACGGTGATGGGACGTCCGTTGTGGTCCAGGGCGGGGGCCCTGTCCCTGCGTCGTCTCTCCTGCATTTTCAAGAAACCTTTACTAAAAGGGTAGGGTCCCAGAGCGAAGTTTTGGCAGGGAAAATTGCTGCAATCCCTTATACAGTAATCCAGGTTGTTCATTCGGGCGCACTCGAGAATCGTGCAGGTCCCCCCGAAGAGGCGTTTTTGGGCGGCGAGCTTGGCCTCCGCCTCCCGGCCTCTTCCTGCCCCGCAACTGGAACAAATCCCTAAGAGTCTCAGTTTGCAGACATCACAATTTATGCCGCAGGCTCCTGTCGGCATGTTTCTTGATCCTTATTCATCCGTCTTTTCGGCGGGGACAAAAACCGACGGACCTGCAACAAGATACAGGCCGTTTTCCAGTTTCAGCACATAGAGTTCGTACTCGGACTCGGTCCTTTCAAGGATCATCCCACGAACCCCTTCGTAGGCCTTGGTCATCCTGATGGGGGTTCCTTGTTTCAACATCTCACGCCCTTTCAGGTTCACTTGGCACTGGTGGAAGGTTTGTCTGTCTCGGGAAGATAGGATGGAGACTCATCTTCGGTCTTTCCCTTTTTCTCGTCACCTTCCCCCTCCGTCTCCATAACCATTGGTTTCAAGGATCTCGCGTCAAAGCGGACCTGGAATTGCTTGGGCCAGTAATGGCCTGTGGTTTCGTGGAGAAAATAATGGAAGGGGGCCTGGTTGAGGTCGATCTCCGCATAAACGATTCCTTCTTCAGCAGGCTGAAGAGGTCCTGCCATGATCCTCCCGGATCCCGCCTCGATGATAGTGGTCCAGGCCCCTCCAGGTTTTATACTGTCGATTCCCAGTTTCTCCGGAACCGCAGTGTCCACCACGGACTGGCTGCAAATGACGAAGGTGTTATAGGCGATCGCATGGTACCTGGAGCAGATTTCTGTGAGGCTGGTATCCGCAAAAGCGAAACCGACCCACGAGGCGACATGTACCTGTTCTCCCATGGCTGCAAGGGTATACCCCGGGAGGGCCATGGTGTGCTCGCCGCAGATCAGTCCCCCGATTCGTCCGATTTCCGTTTCGTAAACCCGGTGGGTGCTGCCGTCTCCCTCTCCCCAGACCAGTTTTTCCGCTCCGGTGGGCTTGAATTTCCGGTGCTTCCCAATGATCTTCCCCTCACGGTTATAGAAAAGGAGGGTGTTGTATATGCTCTTGTTCTCCCGCTCGTTGATCCCGATGACCACATAGGCGTTGCATTTTCTGGCCGTTTCACCGATTCGTTCCGTGGCCTCGCCGGGGACGTCCACGGCATTCTGGAAGAGTTCAACAGAAAAGGGAATGGCCTGCCGCATGTTCAAGTGCCAGGCCCAATAAGGTCCCCCGGGAATGAAGACCTCCGGGAGCACGATCAGGTCCGCCCCCTGCGCGGATGCTTCTTCGATCAGGGCGCAGGCTTTCTCCACACTGGCTTCCCTGTCAAGAAAGACCGGCGCAGCCTGCACTGCCGCTGCTTTGAATCTTGGTAATACATCACCCATTGAGTATTTCTCCCTTCTCAATACAGGCCCTGCTCCGACTCCTTTCATCGGGTCGGAACGGTGAACCTTTGGAGCCTATCCCATCAAAACATCGGTGCCGTGTCAATAGAGAACCTTAAAAACTGAAGTTCCCATAACGGCCCCCGGCGTGTGGGGGGCTTTTGCCGGGAGTGAAGCGCAAGGGACGAGACCTTTGAAAAACGCCCCCTTTTGCTCAATTTCTGCGTCAGACTCAAATTTTAATCCTCGAAATACTCAATGTATTCCTGTGGTTAAAATTTTCGTCTTCCTTGATCTTGATCGAAGCGGCTTGGAATCCATTTTCGGTGCCTCTTTCGGCCGGGTTTCCATGCTCGGAGACCAAAGAGGAAAAAGGGGTCATTCACTCCTGGAACCATTTTTTTTTCTTGAAATCATCGGCCGAGGCGGGCATCTCTCCCTTAATCATGGACTTGAGCTTCCGGACGAGACCATGGTCTTCCCCCAGATGGGCGACCAGCGATCGGACGGCCCTTCCCACCGTCTGATCAATAGAAGGCTGGATTTGTTCCAGGGCCTCAGGGGGCAGAAGGCCGTATGCCGTCACCAGGTTGTCCACCCAATTGGACAGCGCAGTTGCATCCAGGTTTTCCCTGCGGTAGACAAAGCCCTCCAGGGAACCGGCCGAGGCCGCGAACTCGTAAATGTTGGTGTAGTCATGGACAGGTTTTCCCATTTTGTTCCTCCCTGAATGTTGAAGGTTCGAACCGCGAACCCATCCTTCGGGTTCCTTCGTCTTTCTTGTCTTTTCTTTTAACCCTCCGGCCCCTTCCGTTTCCATAACACCCGGCGAGTACTTTAATCCGGTACCGGTCTCCAAAAGGCCGATGGCGCCTTATCTTTAGTTCGGAGGCTCCCGGGCTGGTGTTTTCAGC
>JAFDEE010000150.1 GCA_019310525.1 Deltaproteobacteria bacterium
GGCCGGTATTGAGGGTTGGGCCTGTGCGGGTTGCGTCGATTGGTTCTTTGACAGGTATCCTTTTTCAGGGGGTGGTTTGCAAGTCACCTGAAGATGATGTTTACTACTATGTCAGTGATCACCTTGGGACGCCGCAAAGGGTGATGGATGAGGATGGTAGGATGGTGTGGAGTCCGGATTATCTTCCCTTCGGTCATGCAGAGGTCAGCACAGAGACAGTCACAAATCACTTCCGCTTCCCAGGGCAGTACTTCGATCATGAGACAGGCTTTCGCTATAATTACCACCGGTACTACGATCCAAGGACGGGGAGATATCTTACACCGGATCCGATTGGATTGGCAGGGGGGATTAATCTTTTCGTTTATGCAGAGAGTAACCCAATCAATATGATCGACCAGTTGGGTTTAAAGGTTTATGTTACTCTTACTATGTCTGGAGGAGGTAGCCTCGGATTTCTCGCCGGAGAAGCCGGAACAATTCTTGCTCTAGATGTGACTACGGGAGAGGTGCATTCTTATCGATTTGTGGCTTATGGATTAGGATTAGGTTTTGGAGGTGTTGCGACGACGCAGGTTGGGTTTATAGATATGGATGATCCGCAGGATATTATAACTGGATGGGGCTTAGAAGTATCAGCTTACGCTGCTGCTGTTCACGGAGTCTCAGCCCAAACAATCGGAACTGGACCTGCCGGAAGTGGCTCTGGTGGTGGTGCAGCTGGTGCTGGTGCTGGTATTTCTGGCATGGGTACCTATACATGGTACAAGGGTAAATATGATTTGGAAAACCTGCCAGCTGATATATTTGAGAAACTCCTTAGGTACGTACCACAGGTGCGAGAGTTATTAGAAAACCAGTGTGAATAACCAGGACAATATGAAAATGAGTGCTGATATTCAACATCAAGACATTATTATTAATAGTAGTGGAACCCCTGTTCTTAGATCGGGCTTCTCGAATCTGATATTTGTCCTGCTTGCTATCATGCTAGTTTTTGCAAATCAAATACTGAATGAATTTTATATCACCTTATTACCTAAGACAGTCATTTTCTTGATTATTATTATTGTCGCGTTCAAAATATATGGCCACTCCATATCAAGATTAACCCTCAAAAATGGACAGAAGATAGTGATGGTAGGCCCTATCTCTAAGGCCACCATTGATATTTCTGAAATAGAAAGAGCTCAGGTTTCTGGGATACCATCATCTATGATTATATTTATTGAGCTTAAAATGAAGAATGCAAGGCTGCCTAAATGGTATTTTTTTGTAGCTTTTTCAACTAATTGTGGCTCGTATAATGATACTAAGGCTAAGTTAGTAGAACTCCTCGAAATGAAAAAAGGCGAACTCAATTCATGACGTCATAGAGAGCAAACCGGGGCGGGGTTAAGTTTTTGAGATTTGGGTAGTGTGATTTTTATTGTGTGAATTTGAAAGTACTCGAAAAAAGGCGCTTTTCCTTTAAAAAGGTTTTGATCCTTAAAACCCAAAAGAAAGGAGAAGCGCCGACGGTGGTTATGGACTGGTATAGCCGCTACGTCCTTTCCTGGGAGATCTCAATGACCCCCTCTGTGCCAATGAAAATAAGACACCTAATCCTTGCAAAATTAGTGTCGGGCAGGTGGAAGTTCTCATATGAAAACTGGACAATTACATTCCGAGCCCATGCAGGATCGGACAACGGCAAATGACGGCAACCACCAGCCCGGCACCTTGGATTTTCCCCAAAAAGTGGACAGTGTTAAAAGCAAACTGCTGACTTCGTAGTCTGTTCATATTCGACCGGGGAAAGGTAACCGAGTGTGGAATGTCTCCTCTGACGATTATAAAAAACCTCTATGCATTCAAAAATGGAACGCAGGGCATCATTAGGGCCCGCAAAATGTTGCCGGTAAATCAGCTCTGATTTAAGAATCTTGAAAAACGATTCAGCTACCGCATTGCCCCAGCAATCCCCTTTACGACTCATGCTCTGTATGAAACCATGTTTTTTGAGCACTTCCTTGAAATCATTACAGGCATACTGAACCCCTCGATCCGAATGGATGATCAGGCCCGGCCCGGGGGTCCGGCGTCTTATGGCACGATGAAGCGCTGTGACCACCATCTCCTTGCTAAGCAGGAACACCGTCAGATACAACTAGCCTCTCCCTGTGGCAATCCCTGTCCGGAGCCTCTGCCGTGAAATTACGCTCAAGAAGGTTTGGAGCTACTTCATAGGAATGCCTGGAATCCGTGGTAGGGCGATACTTACGCCTGACAATGGATCTCAGGCCGGCATGTCTCATCCGCCGCGCAACCCGATTTTTACTGACCTTCCATCCCTTCCTGCGAAGCTCTTCAGTAACCTTGGGGCTCCCGTATCGTCGCCTGCTTTCCATGTAAATGGACTTTATCCTGGCATCAAGACGCCTGTTTTGGATTTGCCTCTTACTTTCGCGCCGTCTCAGCCAACTGTAAAAACCACTGCGAGACAACGACAATACCTGGCACATCTCCTGAACGCTCCAAAGCGCCATGAACCCGAATACCTGTTCGGGTCTTCCCTGCCTGGCGGCAGACAGGCGAGAAGATGGCCACGGCTTTTTTTAAGATGTCGCGCTCCCGGCGCAGCCTCTCGTTCTCCCGTTTCAAGCAGCGCAGTTCCTCGTCTCCGGGCTTTAGACGGCCCTTGCCGGGAAATGCATCATCCCCGTCCTCTTGGAGTTGCCGCTTCCACCAGTCTTCGTCTCTTAAACCACGAGCGGTTAAGAAACTTCGCCTTGGCAAGCCGACTTAACAAGGCGAATCTGACTTGTGAGGGTATAGCCAACGGCGACGCCCCAAGGGGAAGACTGCCACGGCGTAGCTCATGAGCGAAGCCGGGCTTCCTTTTTGTCGATCCCCAGGTCCCGTTCAACCTCAGCTGCTGTGTTGCCCGGTTCCGTTGCAAGCCGTATGGCTTCAATTATAAATTTTCTATCGTATTTTTTAACCATTCGACACACCTCCTATTAATCCGGTTTATACAAGTTCGTTGTTCGGTGTGTCCACATTTTTGGGGAAATACCAACTACGCCGAGTTGCAAAAGCACTCGGCCTGGATACGAAAAAATAGAGATAGAGTTTTAATGAGTAGCGGCCGAGAGGTTGCCCGCAAACTGCACCTATCTGCTTCAGCCGTGAGCAAATTGGCGGTCCGTGGCCGTAAGGATGGGCTGGCTAAAGAAATTGGAGAATGGAAGGGGTCGGCCCTTGACAGGCTGACCCCTTCCATTCTTCAGTTGATACGTAGTTTATTTCCCTGCCATCATGGCCTCCACATCTTCTTCAACCGTTCCGGTCCGCTTGATATCAAACTTGTCAACCAGAACCTTCAGGACATTTTGCGACACAAAGGCGGGCAGTGTGGGCCCGAGCCTGATCCCTTTTACTCCAAGGTGAAGCAGGGCCAGAAGTATGACAAGGGAAGTTGGTTGATGTCTTCCAGGCCGAAGACCTCTTTCAATTTAAGGGCGATTACGGCAAGAGAATAGGAGTCATTGCATTGACCGGCGTCAAGGACCCTCGGGATACCTCCGATGTCACCCAAATCCAGCTTGTTATAGCGGTATTTCGCGCAACCTGCCGTCAATATGACGGTGTCTTTGGGTAAGGCCTTTGCCACCTCTGTAAAGTAGTTCCTGGTTTTATGTCGGCCGTCGCACCCGGCCATCACCACGAAACGCTTGATGGCGCCGGATTTTACAGCGTCCACCACCTTGTCGGCGAGCGCCAGGACCTGGTTGTGGGCAAAGCCGCCGACAATCTTTCCTGATTCAATCTCAACAGGTGGTTTACATTTCTTCGCCAGCTCTATGACTTCAGAAAAATCCTTGGTCCCACCTTCGGGCCTGTCGGAGATGTGTTTGGCACCAGGGTAGTTCACCACTCCGGTGGTGAAGAGCCTGTCCAGATAGGTGTTGTCTTTTTTGAGCGGGATAAGGCAGTTTGTAGTGAGTATGATGGGACCGTTGAAAGATTCAAATTCACTGTTTTGATGCCACCAGGAATTGCCGTAGTTGCCCACGAAATGGTCATATTTCTTGAAGGCAGGATAATAGTTGGCAGGCAACATCTCTCCGTGCGTATAAACATCCACTCCCGTTCCTTTGGTCTGCTCCAGCAGTTCTTCCATATCTTTGAGGTCGTGGCCGCTGATGAGAATTCCGGGATTGTTCCTGACCCCGAGGTTTACTTCCGTGATCTCCGGGTGGCCATAGGTGCCTGTATTGGCTTCGTCCAAGAGGGCCATGGTATTCACAGCAACCTCACCAGCCTTCATGACCATGGCTATCATGTCATCAACTGACAGTTCCTTGGTGGTGGATGCCAGGGCCTCCATCAGGAAGCCGTATATGTCGTCCTTTTCATACCCAAGGATCGCCGCATGATCTGCATAGGCTGCGATTCCCTTGCAACCGATCACAAGCAGTTCCCGCAACGAGCGAACATCCTCATTTTCCGTTGCTGTGATCCGCGTTTCATCAGCCTTGGCTTTTTCGAGGATTTCCGCATCATCGTCGGAATACCAGGTAGCGCAATCAGGGAGCGGGTCTGAGAATTCTTTCCCATATTTTTCCCTGTAGGCCGCAAGAAATTTTCCTCTTTGTTCCTCTCGGACCTTGAGGGCCCCCTTGATGAGATCAATAATCTTTTCATTGTTCCAGGCAACGTTCGTAATAGTTGTAAACAGGGATTTGCAAATGAAAAGTCCTGTCTCTTTGTCAACGATTCCCAGTTCCTTTGCTTTTTCCCCATAAACTGAGATCCCCTTGCACACATAGATCAGCAGGTCCTGGAGGTCGGCGGTCTCTTCGGGCTTCCCACACATCCCCTTGACCGTGCAGCCTTGATTTTTGGCTGTCTCCTGACATTGAAAACAAAACATGGGTTTCCTCCTTCTCATTGATGGGTTCTTGTGGAAAGGGACATAAATCGGAGTCCCTTTGCTCATTTTGCCCTTATTGTCCCATAGACCACGCGTGATAACCTTGACCTAAGTCAAGGATATCACTTTTTTCAGTCTCAAGGAACACCACAATGGAGGATCCGGTAAATGATTTGCGTAATGGGGAGGACGCCCCGGGCTTAAAGCGTAGTTAGACATGCCGGGTAGTCCGACCGCCAAGCGCACCCATGGGATCCATCATTGATTGACGCCGCGTGCATCCTGTTCTGGGTCAACCCGGCATCAACAAGGCGCGGGCGGACATCTCCCTCCCAAAAAACAAACTTGCGAAAAGGGAGGAAACCCCCTAAATTGACATTTAACAGGGGTCCGAAAACCACCCTTTGGAAACGGCCCCATCGTGGCGGTCATTGAACCTA
>JAFDEE010000151.1 GCA_019310525.1 Deltaproteobacteria bacterium
TATGCCATGCCCTTGACCTTATAGGTTATGATACCTTATCGGACAATTACCATGTACTCTTTTGATATATCTAAATAAAAGGTCTCATCAAAATTTTGAAACGCTCAGTTTAGGGGATAGACACAAGGTTGAAAAACGGAGATCCTGGTATTTAGATGGGAGAAAAAGAAAATGAAATTCGAAAAGAACATCCTATGTATTGGCGCGGGTTACGTCGGCGGGCCTACCATGGCGGTAATCGCCTTGAAGTGCCCAGAGTACAAGGTGACGGTGGTGGATATCAACCACGAGAAGATCCGGGCCTGGCAAAGCGACGATCTTCCCATCTTTGAACCGGGGCTCCTGGAAGTGGTAAAGGCGGCCAGGAACAGGAATCTTTTCTTTTCGACGGATATCCCCAAGGAGATTCGGGAGGCCGATATTATTTTCGTTTCGGTCAACACCCCGACCAAGACCTTCGGTCAGGGAGCCGGCAAGGCGGCCGACCTCCAGTACTGGGAAAAGACGGCCCGGCAGATCCTTGAGAATTCGGACCGGGGAAAGATCATTGTGGAAAAGTCCACCCTGCCCGTTCGGACGGCCTCGGCCATGGAGCGTATCCTGAACGCGAATTCCGACCATATCCAATTTGAGATCGTGTCCAACCCCGAATTTCTCGCCGAGGGTACCGCAATCAACGACCTCATGAACCCGGACCGCGTATTGATCGGATCCCGGGAGACCCCCGAGGGAATCCAGGCGAGGAAGCAGATCGTGGATATATACGCCCACTGGGTGCCGAGGGAACGGATAATCGAATCCAACGTATGGAGCTCCGAATTGTCCAAGCTCACAGCCAACGCATTCCTCGCCCAGCGGATCTCCTCCATCAATTCCATTTCCGCGCTCTGCGAGGCGACGGAGGCCGACATTGAGGAGGTGGCCTATGCCATCGGGACGGACTCCAGGATAGGTTCCAGTTTCCTCAAGGCCAGTGTCGGTTTCGGGGGATCCTGTTTCAAGAAGGATATCCTGAACCTTGTGTACATCTGTCAGAGCTATGGGCTGAAGGAGGTGGCGGAGTACTGGGAATCCGTGGTCAGGATCAACGAGTGGCAGGAGACGCGGTTTATCAGGAACATGCTCGCCAACATGTTCAACACGGTTGCCGGCAAGAGGATCGCTCTGTTTGGGTTCGCCTTCAAGGCCAATACGGGGGATACGCGGGAATCTCCAGCCATTTACGTGGCCAGGGGATTACTGGAGGAGAGGGCCGAGGTCGTGATTACCGATCCCAAGGCCATTGAGAACGCCAAGATCGATCTGGCGGATGTCCGGGAGCTGGTGCAATTCGAAAGCGATCCTTACAGGGCGGCCGACGGGGCCCATGCCATTGCAGTCCTGACGGAATGGGATCTTTACCGGGAACTGGATTACGAAAGGATCCTGAAGGGGATGGTCAAGCCGGCCTTTATCTTCGACGGCAGGAATATCCTGGATCACAAGTTGCTTTTCGATATGGGTTTCAACGTGCTCGCCATAGGGAAACCCCCCTTGAGACACTTCTGACCCGGGCGGCCGGTTCACTCATAGATGGATAGAGACGGTATGAAAAGGGTTCGGGAGAAGCAGGATCAATGGGAGCTTCAGAAACTTGAACAGAGGTCTGGCCCACCCCTCTTTCGTATGAAACCAGTTCCGCCACGAAGCTTCCAACGGCCACCCTGGTCTTGACCCTGACCGGAATCCGTTTTTCGTCAGCAGTGATCCACACCTGGAGCCGAGCTTTTCGGCTTTTCTTGAAGATCCCCCCGATCTTCTTGACCTCTGGTTCCACCAGGAACGTATCAAAACTTCCCAAGACTCCCCGAATCTTTTCCCGCCTAATCACCCTCGCAGCACCAATCACGCATCTTTTCCCATCCGATACCGGGGAGCGCAGCGAAGTATTTTCTTTGAGATTGCGGAATCGAAAGGCATAGAAAACCGAGAGGGGATCAAGGGTCCCGGAGAGAAGGGCGACGGCATCTCCCGGCGTTCCGAGACGGGAATACCAGGCAACCCCTTTCTCCCAATCGAACCGGACGATGATTTCTTCGCAACCCTCCCCCATTTTCCTTTTTCGGTACAGAAGGGACCGTTTCATCTGCATGTCGGTATAGCCATCAATGCGCCGGCGGACCTTGTAGATCAGGTCAAAAAACGGGTATGTCCTGGCCGTCAGTACGAAATGGCGGGCCTGGATTCCGCTCACATTTTCCAGGGGCAGAACTTCCAGAACGGCTTCCCCGGCGGGGATGAAGGCCCATTTTACCTGGAAGGTGAGACGTTCGCCGACACTGAAAGGAACGTTTTTTTTGATGGATGCCGCATCAGCCCCGAAGACCGGCGGCAGGAAGAGCAGGAGGGCCGGTAGGATGATGGAAATGGGAAGGAAAGATTTCATGAAGGTGTCTCCCGGGCGATCTCCCTTATCCTTCTGATATTTTCGGTTCTGTCCGCTCCAGAGAAAATTTCAGTCCCGGCCTTCCGCTGTTTCCAGGAAATTCAAGAGGTCATCGGGTCGAGGAGCCGAGGATCACCGGGTATTTCACTCAAAGGCCGATGGCGCCTTTTCTTTCGTTCCGAGGCTCCCGGGCTGGTGTTTTCAGCGGATAGACCCTCCTAAGCCTACCCGCCGTTGTCTGGCGGGTTTGTCCAGGGGAATTCCAGGATCAAGTGTTTCACCTGAAAACGAATGCCCGCACCACCGGGAAAGGGGCATGGGGATCTTTTCGGAAGTGACCTGTTGGGAGGCCTGCCAGACAACAGCAGGTAAACCTTCGTTATTTCATGGGGTTAGGGATGGGGGAACCCCCGGCTCCCGCTTGTAAAAGCGGGAGAACGGCGGAGGGGGCAAGACTCCCCCGTCCCTAACCCCTTGAAATGACCAGGCCGTGAGACTCGGGAACGAAGAAAAGATCCCCATGCCCCTAAGGTAAGGGAGCGGTTAGAATTCCGGTCCTCTCCTCCGGGGCGTAGGCCCTGCAGGCCGGAAACTTGCCCTTGAACAAAATCGAACGTCTTTTAAAGGTTTCCCTTTATTCTGCCGTTGAAACAGCGGATTTTTACTCCCGGGAGGGAAT
>JAFDEE010000152.1 GCA_019310525.1 Deltaproteobacteria bacterium
CAGGCAGGCACGGCAGACAGGTCAGACTCAAATTTTAATCCTCGAAATACTCCAATGTATTCCTGCGGTTAAAATTTTCGCCTTCCTTGACCCTTGGACAAAATTGAACATTTTCAAAGGTCTCTAGGTGAATGTAATCTGATCCGGAAAGATGTCCAACAGTCTATAATCATTAAACAAATTACTTCTTTCAAAATTTGTCATACATAATCTGGGTTTACAGTAAGATGGTGATCTGAGGCCCTTTTGCACCCCTTTGAGAAACCAAACCCAACCCGGGGTGTTGTGATTTTTACTCCATAGGAGAGGATCCTGGAAATTTTTTGACAAGAAGGCGGGGGATTGAATAAGCTGAACAGACTGGAGTCAGCGGAGACCGATACGACCGGGAAAGGATGCTTCTCCATGGGGGCCACCGGAATTTTTGACCGGCTCCAATGGGGGTTTAGGGAGAATGGTTTTAAGAACGACCCGGGGGAGTGACCCGATAGCTGGGGGTGCACTATTAAGGGTTGTCGGGGAGATCGTCCAAGGGCTGAACTCAGTCCTTCTCCTGAAATGTCACACTAAAAAATGAGCGGTTGGCATGAAAAAGGCCTCTGTTAGACCGGCGGATGTGTTGGTGGGGATATTTCTCGCCGCGGTCTTTATTTTTTTATCTTTCCGGGAATACAGGGTTTTCGAGTCCTTGGAGAGGGGGAGTTACAGTGTGAATATGAGGCTGGATCTCCCGAAGGTCACGGCCGAAAACAGGATCGCCATCGTGAATATCGATGAGAAGAGTATCCGCCAGCTGGGCCCCTGGCCATGGCCAAGGGCCGTCATCGCCCGCATGATTTCCCTATTGAAAGCCAACGGGGCCAAAATCATCGCCCTGGACCTGCTTTTTCCCGAAAAGGAGCACAATCAGGGGCTTTCCGAAATAAGGAAGTTGCACGGCTCCTTGCTCGAACGTCCGGATTACCCAAGGGATTCATGGCTGTTGCAACGTTTGGAGGAAATTGAGAAGAGATTGGACAATGACACATCCCTCTCCAGTGTGGTCCGCGAATGCGGAAACGTATTCCTCCCTGTGCTCGGAACTTTCGGCGGGTATGACAGCGAACTCGTTCTTTCTGAGGAGTCATTTCTCAATAAGGGGGTTCTTGGTATAGGGGCGGGCATGGTGGATGCTATTCCCGTCAATCGCCTCACAGTCCCTTTTCCGGAATTGGGCCGGAGCTGTCGCGGGTTGGGCCATGCGAATCTATGCCCTGACGCCTTGATGGAAGGGCAGACCCACCTCCTCTTCATCAACTATCGAGGGCACCTCATGCCTTCCATGCCCTTGCGCTTGGCCCTGGCATACCTGGATAAACAGCCGAACGAGGGTGTTGTAAGCAAAAGCGGTCTCAAACTCAGGGACGCCCCGATTCCGATTCAAAAAGGTGAACTTTTAATCAAATTCAGGGGAGCTAGGGGATCTTTTCCCAACTATTCCTTCGCCGACATCCTGAAGGTCAAAAAGGTGCCGGCCGTCTTCGCCCAAAAGATCGTTCTCATCGGCTACACGGCCCAGGGGGGCGCCAGGATCCGCACTCCCGTCGACCTTGAGATGCCCCGGGTGGAATGGTGGGCAAATATCATCGAGAACCTCTTGGAGGGTCGTTATCTCCTCAGACCCCACTATCTGGTCTACGTGGAGGCTGTGGTTCTTATAGGGCTTGCCCTGTTCTCTTGCCTGGTTTTTCCCAGATTCGGATTTTTAAACCGATTGGGGCTCATGGTGGGCCTTCTCGTGATCCTTTTCATTTTCTCATTCACGGCGTTCAGGGTATTTGGGATCTGGTTCAAGACCGCCTATATCGCCCTTTCCGTGGCGGCCGCCTTCCTTGTATCAACCGTCAGGGAGTTTATCGCCAGGGAAAGGTCCCTTGGGGTCACATCCCGGGAAAGTATAGAGACCAACAGGATGCTGGGCCTGAGCTTCCAGAGCCAGGGGCTCCTTGATTTGGCTTTCGAAAAATTCAGAAAATGCCCCCTGGACGATGCCATGAAAGACGTGATCTACAACCTGGGCCTTGATTACGAACGGAAAAGGATGATCAACAAGGCGGTCGCGGTCTATGAATACATCTGCCAGGCGGACGGAACTTACAGGGGACTTGACCGGCGCATTCCCAAGTTGAAGAAACTCATGGGACACCTTGCCCTGGATGCTTACGGGGCCAGGAGAGAATCCACCATCCATCTCTCTGGGGACCTGGATATCAGGCCGACCGTTGGAAGATACGAGGTCCTTTCCGAATTGGGGCAGGGGGCCATGGGGGTCGTGTACAAGGCCAGAGATCCCAAGATCAATAGACTGCTGGCCATTAAGACCATACGCTTTTCGGACGAGTTCGAGGACGAGAAGATCGAGGAGATCAAAACCAGGTTCATGCGGGAGGCTGAAATTGCGGGGAAACTTTCCCATCCCGCAATCGTTTCCATTTTCGACGTCGGGGAAGACTATGACCTTACTTATATCGCCATGGAATACCTGGATGGTAAGAGTCTATCAGGCTATTGCTCAAAGGATGCCCTTCTTCCTTTCAGGCAGGTTCTTTCCATCATCGCCCAGGCCGCGGGTGCCTTGGATTATTCCCATCGCAGGGGAGTGATTCATAGAGATATCAAGCCCGCCAACATCATGCTCCTTAAGGACGGGAAAGTGAAAGTGACGGACTTCGGAATCGCAAAGGCTGTTTCCTCTTCCCGGACGAAGAGCGGCATCATACTGGGTACCCCCAATTACATGTCTCCGGAGCAGATCAACGGGCAGGAATTGGACGGGCGGTCTGATCTTTTTTCCCTCGGAGTGGTGTTCTTTGAATTGTTGACGGGGCATTTGCCCTTTCAGGGGAAGAACCTTTCGAACCTGTTTTATCGAATCACCCAAGAGAATCACCCTTCCCTGCGATCCTTTAACCCCGCCATTCCCAAGGTCTGCGACCAGATCATGGACAAGATCCTTGCAAAGGATCCCCAAAGGAGACTTCAAAGGGCCGGTGAACTGGAAAAATACCTGCTGGCCCTCCTCCAACGCATAGATCGACTGCGGCCCCGCCCCAAGGCTTAAGG
>JAFDEE010000153.1 GCA_019310525.1 Deltaproteobacteria bacterium
GCCGGGAAAGATCATCCAGTACCTGCGCAGGGCCAAGTCAAACAACCCGGTCTTTTGCCTGGACGAAGTAGACAAAATGAGTACCGATTTCCGTGGTGATCCTTCAGCGGCCCTCCTCGAGGTCCTGGACCCTGAGCAGAATTTCGCCTTTAATGACCATTACCTGGATCTGGACTACGATCTTTCAGAAATCCTGTTCATTACTACGGCGAATACCCTTCACAGTATTCCATTGCCCTTGCAGGACCGCATGGAAATCATCCGGATTCCCGGTTATACGGAACTCGAAAAGCTCAAGATTGCGAAACATTTCCTGATCAAGAAACAAACCGAGTATCCGGAACTACACCAGGGAATCCGGTGTTCGGAATCTTGAAAGAGAAATCGGTTCCATCTGCCGAAAGGTGGCCAAAGAGGTAGTCAAGAAGGGAAAGGATACGAGTATCCGGATCACCGCCAAGTCGATTCACAAGTATCTCGGCGTAATCAAGTTCCGGTACGGTCGCACCGAGGAAGAGGACCAGGTAGGGCTCACTACGGGCCTGGCTTGGACAGAGGTGGGAGGGGAACTCCTCCAGACCGAGGCCACCATCATGCCGGGGAAAGGCAACCTTGTGCTTACCGGTCAGTTGGGCGACGTGATGCAGGAATCCGCCCAGGCGGCATTGAGCTATGTCAGGTCCCGGGCCAGGCAACTCAGGCTTCCGGACAATTTTTACGAAAAGGTGGACATCCATGTCCATGTGCCTGAGGGAGCCATACCCAAGGACGGTCCATCAGCCGGAATCACCCTTGCAACGGCTATCGTCTCAGCATTGACGAGAAGGCCTGTGGATCACAATCTCGCCATGACCGGTGAGATTACACTCAGGGGAAGGGTTCTCCCAATCGGCGGCCTCAAGGAAAAGATCCTGGCCGCCCACCGGGGTGAGATACGCCGGGTCATCATCCCAATGGAAAACAAGAAGGACATCGAAGAGATCCCCAGGCGGATACTCAGGAAGGTCGAATTGATCCCTGTCAGTCACATGGATGAGGTGTTGAAGGAGGCCCTTGTTTTGGAAGAAGGAGAGGAACTCTTCGCGCCTCCGGAGGAATGCCGCCCATTCCGCATTGAGGAACTCCAGGATTCCAGGACACCTGAACCTGAAGTGAGAGCCCATTGATTTTTCTTGACAACATTTCCTGGCTGTAGATAATAAAGTCTTTCATTCGGGCGGATAGCTCAGCTGGGAGAGCATCGGCCTTACAAGCCGGGGGTCGCAGGTTCAAATCCTGTTCCGCCTACCATTAATAACGGGGGCGTAGTTCAGTTCTGGTTAGAACGCCGGCCTGTCACGCCGGAGGTCGCGAGTTCGAGTCTCGTCGTCCCCGCCAATGATATCAAGGGATTACAGTAAACCTGTAATCCCTTTTTTCGTCCACTGTGTGAATTTTTATTCAGTGTCCATCCATAAGAGAACGAGAGAACGGGACGCCCATAAGATTATAAAATATCATCCAACCGAAGATGTTTTTCCTCAGCAGTCTTCCTGCATGCTCACGGCGGGCTGGGTCATCCCAAGTCTGCGCGCCTTCCGTCTTGCATCTTCTGCGACCTTGGCAATTGCATAATCCGGGATAATTTTATGGGCCTCCCCCAATCCTCTTCAGGAACTCGGCTGGGCTTTTAATACCATGAGGTCCGCGGTGTAGCACGTGCGTATAGATCATGGTGGTGTTTACATCCTTGTGGCCGAGCAACTCCTGAACCGTGCGGATATCATACCCAGACTGCAGGAGATGCGTTGCAAACGAATGCCGCAGGGTGTGAACAGTTGCGGCCTTCCCTATATCTGCCTTGGTAACAGCGGTTTTCATGACCCTTTGAAGCGTCTGTTGGCCGAGATGATGTCGCCTTACAATACCGCTCTGGGGATCCACTGAAAGATTGTCGGAAGGAAAAACATACTGCCAGGCCCACTCCCTGTTTGCATTCGGGTATTTTCTCTGAAGGGCCTCAGGCATAAAAACGGCCCCGTATCCGTGAGAGAGATCCATCTCGTGAATCTTTCTAACATGTTCCAGGTGCCGCTTCATGGGCCCATGGAGGAATTTTGGAAACAGGGTGTAGCGGTCCTTGTCTCCTTTGCCGGAGCGCACGATCAGCGATTTGTTGCCGAAGTCGAGATCCTTTACCCTTAGCCTCACGCATTCGCTGATCCTTATTCCGCTTGCATAAATCAGTGTCAACGGGAGCCTCTGTTTTTCAGGCAGGTATGAAAACACCCTCTTTATTTCCTCTTTTGTCAACACAACGGGCATTCTCTTGTTTTGTCTTGCCCGAATTATGTTTCTGAAATCTCCGAAATCCTTTTCAAGTACCTCTCGGTAAAGGAAAAGCAATGCATTAAAGGCCTGGTTCTGGGTGGACGCGCTCACCTTCCGTTCAACAGCCAGATAGGTAAGGAATCGTTTCACATGCGATGTTTTTGCCTTAAGGGGAGACGGCACCCTGGTATAGACAAGAAAACGCCTTACCCATTCCCGGTAACTCTTTTCCGTGTTATAGGCATAGTGCCGGGTACGCATCCTGCTTATGAATATGTCTTTTGCTTCTTCCCAGGTTTTTACGGACGCCTGGCGTTCACTGTCTTCTTTTTCAAGACTGGTAAATGCGATCTTTTTATCCAGGAACTTGTCGAAATAGAGAAACACGGCTTCCTGTGCCTGTTTTACTTTCCAATCTTCATATCCTCTCTGTTCAAGATCATCCCCAAAGGCTTTTAGATCCCGCTCTGAAACACCATCAAGGTTCCCATTATGGAATTCCAGAAACCTGTTCAGCCATCTCACATAATATTTAACCTTATCCCTTGGAATGCCGCACCTGTTCTGAAAGAACGCCCATAGTTTATTTCCATGTGAATTCATTTCCGCTCCATTTATTGATTATACATCATAACGCATATCCTATATTGCATTTTCACCTTGACATTGCAATAAAATTATAAGAAATTTTTTGTATACAAAAATAGCATGAATTTATTGTCCCATTCGGGGAATGGGAGAAAAACCCTCGCCTTTAGGCGAAGACTTCAGTAAGCTTGCGGTATGGAGAATTATCGTCGATCGAGCCATACCGTCTATGATCTAA
>JAFDEE010000154.1 GCA_019310525.1 Deltaproteobacteria bacterium
GATTCGACAAATAAGGGCTCTCGGGATTCAAGGATTGGTTTCAGGCAAGGGGGAGGGGTCCCGGAGCGGACCGATTCAGCCAGGGGTTCGAAAGGCATCCCCCAACCACTCTCAAAGGCCTGGAAAGGTTTCCCAGAGGGATCAGTAAGAATGATCCAGGCGGCATTGAACACTCCGGATTCGCACAGGTTTCGGAGGGCACCCCGGAGCAGATCTTCCCGGGTTTCGGCACGGACGATCCACTGATTGACCCGGCGCACGGTATCCAGCATGCGCCGGAAACGTTCTTTCTGCTCCTCTACTGATTTGAACCTCACGATCAGGGGCTGTTCCCCTACCAGGAGGTCCACCTCTCCTCTGCGAATGGCCTCCAGGGCCGCCTCGGCCTCCGCAAGCCTCCGCCTCAGTGATTCTATGGTGGAAGTGCCTTCATTCATGGCTGTTCTTCCGGTGGTTCCATTCCTAAGGCGGCAAGAAGCCCGTGTTCGTCATTCAGGGAACCGATTATGGTCACGGCTGGTTCCGGCTCGACAACGATCAATGTGGGTACGGCCAGGATGTTGTTTTTCAGTGCGGCCTGGTAATCTTTCAGCACGTCTATGATTTCAATCTTGTATCTCCCTTTGAGCCGGTTCTCACAAAACCGTTTCAGCACCGCCCGGGCCTTGCGGGAGTTGGGTTCATCTCCGGCCACGAAAAGGCGGAACCGAAAAAATGGTTCACCGGATCCCTTGCCTTGTTTTTTCCCTCCTTCCATTTGCCTGCACCCGGTCTAAAAATTGATATCCTCCACTCGCGCAGCTCCCGGTTTTCAGGTGAGGCCATCTCAGGGTCAGACCATCCAACCAGGGGCACGAAGTCTTGATAGATATATTTGTATAATCCCTTACCGGGACGGTTTGGGGAGAACGGACTCTTTTAGGACCGACCTGGACTGTCACCCTGATCGGATACGGTTTTTTTAGAGGGAATTTTTCCCAATTGAACCCAGTCTAACAGGCTGTTGAAAAACTACTTCGCTCATTACGTCTTTTAACAGCCTGCTAAAGTTCCAAGAGCTGGAAGCCCTGGTCGTTGATAATGTATCTATGGTGCCTGTTTGAATGAGCTGATCCTCTTGCCTTCAGTATTTGAAGCATGCGATAGGTCTCCCCAGATCCTTCAACATAAGCAAGAAAGAGTACCGTATCCACCATTGAGGAGATGCCGTTGCCGGAGATCTCCATGACGTCGGAGGCCCCGGATGTCTGGTTGGTTAGGAGCGAGGTGATGCCTCGTTCCTTGCAGATATTCAGCAGGCGCATGAGATACTCAAAGGCCGCCTGTTTCCCTCCCATCCTTTCGCAGGCGGAGATGGCGTCCACGATGACATGATCCGGGGAGACGGCATCCAGGCGGCGGGTAAAGCGGATGAGATGCTCTTCCGCACCCATGGATTCAGGCATGCCTGTGAGAAAGACCATGCGGCCGGAACGGCGGTGAGGTTCAAGGTCCAGTCCGGCGCTCAAAAGGTTTGTTACCATGGCGTCTTCAGACTCCTCGAATCCCTGATAAAGCACTGTTTCGCCTCTAAGACAGGCCGCGTTTGCAAAGGTGCTTACCAGGATCGTCTTGCCGGTACCGGGAAGGCCGGCGAAAAGTACGCATGCCCCCCTGCGGATTCCGCCTTCGAGCAAGGTATCCAGGCTCTCCAGACCGGTGGAAATCTTTTCTCCTAATGCCCTGTGCCGAAGTTCCACCTTGGTGATCGGCGCAGTGTGGAGTCCCGATTCCGTGATAACGTAAGGGTATTCATTACGACCGAATCCGGACCCGCGATACTTGATCACCCTCAGCCGCCTGGTGCTTATCTGGTCTGAAACGCGGGCATCAAGCTGGATGACGCAGTCGGCCATGGAATCGAAGAATTCCTCATAAAGTGAAGGCCGGTTTCCCGGCCGCGGCCGGATGGTCATAAGGGCGGTCAACCCCGCATTTTTAAGCCAGTCATTAAGTGTGTGCACCTCGCTTCGGACATGCTGGGCGGTGTCGAAAAGACGCAAGATCACTTCAAGAGCGTCTATGGCGATTCTTTTGGCCCCCATCTCATGGACCTTTCCGGAAACAGAAGCCAGTAATCCCTTGAGGGTGAACTCGCCGCTTAATAAAGTATCGGGCCTGACAGGGCTCACCAGCAGGAAGAGCTTGTTTTGCTGTTCCAGTGCCCCGAGATCCCATCCCATGGTCAGGGCATTTCGCCGAATGGTCTCAGAAGATTCTTCGAAGCCGACAAAGATGCCCGGCTCTCCCGCCAACGCCCCGCGATACAAAAACTCGAGTCCCAGAATCGTTTTGCCGGATCCGGGCCCTCCGCTGATCACAGTGGTCTGACCCGCAGGGAGGCCCCCTTCCAGTACTTCATCAAGGCCACGTATATAAGTGGGTGACTTAGGCAATGGTATGGGCACTCCTTGGCCCGATCCAGACAATCCCCGTGTGTGCTGATTTTCGTCTGCCATGGGTCGTTCTCCGCTTTGGTTGGATCGTTCGCCTTTGCCAAAGATATCCTATAGCTTGCTACAGAGAGGAATGGCGAGCGAGGTGAATGCATCGAAGCGCTTTTGTGTGAAAAAGAGTTCGGCTCCGTCGCAATTCCGCTCACGGTACCCTACTGCCTGCCAGTGGGGAGCTTCATTTTTTGTTATCATACTAAGGTTTTTTTTCGTCGTGATCAACGAAAACCTTTGATCATGCATGGAGAAATAGGGCTGAATGGTTGAGGCATTTTCAAGAGGCGGACCACGGGGTCAGGTTGAAGGAGCGTCTGTTTTTGGAGAATAGGATCCGGGTTAAAGGGTGGAAACGTGAAGAAGCCTTTTCACGGCCTGAATGCCCAGCGGGAGGAATCCCTGTAACGGCCCACGACGTATTCAAGCAGGG
>JAFDEE010000155.1 GCA_019310525.1 Deltaproteobacteria bacterium
GGGGTTTGGCGTCAGGGACTGAAACGACCAAATAGGCAATCGCATCGGCGTAGTCGGGATCGCTCATGATATCTTCGAGCCGGGAGGGAACAGGCAACTGGTCGCCGTCCTCGAGCATGCCCCGGATGTGAAGGGTGAGGGCTTCCTGAGCCATATCTTTGGCTTCATCGATATCTTTTCCGGCGGTGATGCATCCTGGAAAATCAGGAAAAGATACACCGAAGTCTGATTTTACTTCTTTATGGATGACAGCAATATAGTTTGCCATGGTAACACCTCAACGAAATTTGATACCTGACTGGCGCTCGATACTTTTCAATGTGCCAATCGGTATGTCCTTTTTGGGATGTGGAACAGTGACCCGCCCTTTCTGTTCTGGATGCCGGAATTGAGTATGAGAGCCGGTTTTTGCAATTTCATGCCATCCATTTTGCTTAAGTATTTTGATAATTTTCCGGCTATCCATAGTGTGTATTAATACACATTCTTGGTGTGGTTTGTCAAGATAAATAATCGGCCTGTAACATCGCACTCTGGGTGACGTCAAAACGCCGCCCTCGTTCCTTGCTCCGCATTTTGTCGCACCTGAGCTTAGCGTTATCCCAAAGCCGGGGCCTTGTCAACAATTCCGGAGCCGCTCCCAAGGCGCGCAGGACGGATCCTTGGAAAGGGGATCTGAAACCTTCAGGACGGGTATTCCCGGAAATCAGACCCCGGACCCGAAAGAAAACCATTCATTGACATATTAGAGTATGTTTATTTACGATAACCAGTAAGAGAAATCTTGATTAAAAACCTTTACTAACGACCGAGAACCTTCCGGGTTATCCGCCCATTGAGATCTTGAGAGGAACAGCCGTGTTTACCCTGATTAAAGGAGCCGAAGTCTTTGCTCCCGACAGGCTGGGCAAGCGGGATATCCTGATCGCCGGGTCTAAGATAGCCAAGATAGCCGATGCCCTTGATATACCGGATGCCCTTGATGTAAGGGTAATCCAGGCCCATGACAGGTATCTCACTCCGGGTTTCATAGATCTCCATGTGCACATCATGGGCGGCGGGGGAGAGGGTGGCTTTAAGAGCCGAACCCCGGAGATCCGATTATCCTCCATTGTGCTTGCAGGTGTGACTACCGTTGCCGGATGCCTGGGTACGGACGATATTACACGCAGTCCGGAAGCGCTTCTGGCAAAAGCCATGCAACTGGATGAAGAGGGTGTCTCAACAGTCATCTATACCGGTTCTTACCAGTTCCCACCGACCACTATCACCGGCAGCGTCCGTAAAGATATCGCCCTTATTCCCAAGGTGATAGGTGTTGGAGAATTTGCCATATCCGACCACCGCTCTTCTCAACCTACTTACGAAGAATTCTGCCGGCTTGCCGCAGAGGCTAGGGTGGGCGGAATGATGGGAGGAAAGGCCGGCGTGGTGCACCTTCACGTGGGCGATGGGGTCAGGAGGCTTGAATACCTCCTGCGCGCGGTTGAAGAAACCGAAATCCCCATCAGCCAGTTCCTTCCGACCCATATCACGAGGACCGAGGAATTATTGGAACAGGCCGTTGAATTTGCAAGGCTCGGAGGCAATATCGATATCACTGCCGCTCCTGACATGCTCGGATTCGGTAGCGGTGTGGACAAAGCAATCGGCCTTGCACTGAACGGCAATGTGTCTCCAGATCAGATCACATTGAGTTCGGATTCCAACGGGTCCCTTCCCATATTCGACTCTCATGGAAGGCTGGAACGCCTTGCCGTGGCCCACATTGGAAGTCTGTTCAGGGAGTTTAGAAACCTGGTGCATATCGGGTACCCGATGCAGGACGTACTCCGCTGGGTGGCCACGAACCCTGCCAAACGGCTTGGTCTCTTCAAACATAAGGGGAGTATTGATGAAGGCAAAGACGCTGACCTGTTGCTGCTTACCCCGGATCTGGAGATTGATGCGGTTTTTGCCAGAGGCCGCCAGATGGTAAAGGGAGGCGAGGCGGTGGTGAAGGGAACCTTCGAAGAGTGATGGGAGGACGGATGCGACCTGTCATTGGAATCACCTGTTCCAGACTTGTAGGTGGGGCATGGGGCCTGTATTCTCCCGGCCATATGATGGATTACACCTTTGATGAATACAGCCGGGCGGTACTGGAAAGCGGCGGCTGCCCGGTCCTCCTGCCGACCCCCCAGACCAAGGATACAATTAAGGTGATTCTTGACTGCCTGTCAGGGTTGATTATCAGCGGCGGCCCGGATGTGCACCCCCGGTTTTATCGGGAACAACCCCTTGCCGGTCTGGGTGATCTGGATGAAGAGCTGGATCGAACGGAACTTGCCTGGGCCCGTGGGGCAATTGCCAGGGACCTACCGGTCTTTTGCATTTGCCGGGGCATACAGGTCCTGAACGTGAGCCTTGGCGGAAGCCTCTATCAGGATATTTCGAAGCAGGTCCCCGAAGCGATAGACCACCAGCAGAAGGCGGCCAAATGGATCAATACCCACACCATCGAGGTGGAGAAAGAAGGTATCCTTTATGGTATGTTCCGGAAGCATTCCGTCTGGGTAAACGGCAAACATCATCAGGCCTTAAAGGATGTGGCACCTGGCCTTGAGATCGAAGCCCGGGCGCCGGATGGAATCGTGGAGGCCGTGCGCCTTCGAGGAAAGCGCTTTGTGCTGGGAGTCCAGTGGCACCCTGAAGGGACCTTTCAAAACGATATTCATTCCCGGAAACTGTTCCAATCCTTCGTGGATGTCTGTCGCGAGTATTTGCCGGAAAAAGCGCCAAGCAATGAGGCGTAGTGACAGTAAGCAATACCCTTATTGCATCGCTATCCTTTGAATAAATATTGAGGTGTTTGACAGCTTAACCCGAAACGTACCGAACCCTCAGTCCTAACCCTGGAAGCAAACCATGTCTGAAAGTCGATATCTTCTCGAAGTCGAGGGATTGAAGACCCAATTTTTTACTTTTGAAGGGATAGTAAAAGCGGTCGATGATGTTTCTTTTTACCTCA
>JAFDEE010000156.1 GCA_019310525.1 Deltaproteobacteria bacterium
TCCTACGGATCGGTATGAACGACACGTTTAAAGTCTCGCTGATCATAACCACCTATAACTGGCCTGGCGCCCTTCGGCGGACCCTACAATCGGCCCTTTCACAATCAAGGCCTCCGGATGAAATCATCGTGGCGGATGACGGCTCGGATGAAGAAACGGCCGAGACCGTAATGGAAGTGCTTGGGCCTACCTCGACAATATGGCGGCATGTCCGCCACGCAGACCTCGGAGTCCGGCAGTCCAGGATCAAGAACCTGGCAGTTAAACACTCTCAAGGCTCCTACCTGGTTTTCGTGGATCACGACGTGGTGCTTCATCCGGATTTCGTAAGGGATCACGTGTCCATGGCACGGGAGGGGACCTTTCTTCAGGGGAAGAGGGCTTTTTTGCCCCGCGAGCACACCAAAAGGGTGATCGAGGGGGGCTTTTCTCCTCCTCGGACCTGGAGTGGCGGGATCGGCAACCGGAAAAACGCCGTCCGGTTGCCGATCCTGGGGCGGCTGCTTGCCAGAGAAAAAGGGTTTCAAACGATTT
Organism: Deltaproteobacteria bacterium; assembly: GCA_019310525.1. Classification (NCBI taxonomy): domain Bacteria; kingdom Pseudomonadati; phylum Myxococcota; class Myxococcia; species Deltaproteobacteria bacterium. The sequence goes on from JAFDEE010000156.1 coordinate 535, forward strand.
TGAGGGGATGCAACCTATCCATGTTCCGTAAGGATTTCCTGCGGGTGGACGGTTTTGACGAAGTTTTCGACCGGAGCTGGGGACGGGAGGATTCCGACATCTGTTACCGGTTGTTCCACTCGGGCATAAAGATACGGAACCTGTGGTTCTTGGCCCTTCAATATCACCTCGAGCACGAAGTCGTCACTCGCTGGGAAAAGGAAAGGCTCGACAGGGAGCTTAAAAGGAATATCGACGAGAAGAGGACCTTTGCGATTCACGGTTTTTCAAAGTTGTCGGACGAAGGTGGAGTGGTAGCGGGATCGGATATGGGGCGAGACCCAGAAGACGGGGGAAAGGAACCATGAAGAGAAGGGAAGATTCAGGCGAAGAAAACCGGAGTTACTCTTACGGACACCAGTGTATTTCCAGCCAAGACATCGCGGCCGTCTCCGAGACCCTGAAAGGCGACTGGATAACCGGGGGCCCGAAAGTCCGGGAATTCGAGGAAGCCCTTGCCGAGTACTGCGGAGCGAAACATTGTATCGCTGTCAGCAACGGCACGGCGGCCCTGCACGTTTCGGCCCTTGCACTGGATATTCAAAAAGGCGATGTGGCCCTCACCTCTCCGTTGACCTTTCTCGCATCGGCCAATGGTATTCTTTATTGCGGCGGGAGGCCGGATTTCGTTGATATCGACCCGGACACCCTGTGCCTTTCTCCCGGGCTGCTGGAAGATTATTGCAAGAGGAAAGGGGCGCCGAAGGCCGTGGTGGCCGTAAGCTTCGCAGGGATTCCGGCGGATCTGCCCTCCCTCCGGCAATTGGCGGACCGGTACGGGTTCAAGCTCGTGGAAGACGCGGCCCACGCCCTGGGCTCTTCATACAAATATGAAGAGAAGAGTTACAGGTGCGCTTCCTGCGCGCACTCGGATCTTGCCGTTCTCTCCTTTCACCCCGTGAAGAACATCACAACTGGAGAAGGAGGGGCGGTGCTCACAAACGACGATGCCCTGGCAAGGAGATTGCGCCTGTATGCCGTTCACGGAATCGAACGGGATCCGGAGAAATGGGTCGGGCTTCCGGGAAAGCCCATGGATTCTTCGAAGGAATACTACGGTCCCTGGTACCATGAAATGCAGGTGATGGGGTTCAATTACCGCATCACGGACTTTCAATGCGCCCTGGGATTGTCACAGCTCTCCCGGATCGGAGAATTCAAAAGACGCAGGCAGGAACTGGCAAGGCTTTACGGGGAGAAGCTCAAGGTCCTGGCAGATCGCGGCCTTATACGGCTGCCCCCCTGGCCCGAGGAGAGCGATCCCTGTTTTCACCTCTATGTCCTTCAATGTCTGGGGGGAGCCAAGGAAAGACACAGGCTGTTCCAGGAACTTTGCAAACGCCGCATTTTTCCCCAGGTTCACTATATCCCCGTCCACCTCCAGCCTTTCTACCGAAAGGCCTTCGGATACAAATGGGGGGACTTCCCCGAAGCGGAGTCTTACTACGAGAGGGCATTGAGCCTTCCCCTCTACCCGGATCTGACGGGGAGCGACGTTGAATACATCTCGGGCGTGATCACCGAGGTGCTTGAGAATCCATGAGAAGGGCGGGGTTCGAATACCATGCGTGTTTTTAATGTCCCAATCCGGGAATGGGAGAAAAATCCATCGCCTTCAGCCGAAGACTTTAGTCGGATCGTTTTTTTGGGTAGGATTCAAGGGGTCCAGGGTTCGAGTGAGAAACCGGGATTTAAAGAAAGATGTTTTTCACTTGACCCCTTGGACCCTCGACCCCTTGGCCCCTAAGCTTACGGCTTCAGCCGATAGTAATTTACTCGGAGAAGAATATGTCATTAAAGGTATTGTTTGTTTGTGGAGTCGGCGGGCGGCAAAAAATGATGTACCGGATTGCCAGGGAGGCGATCTCCAGGTTCGATATCGATCCCTACTATTTGGTTTCGAATGAATCCATTCAAAGGTTTCTGCTCGAAAAAGGGATAGGGCCCGGCCGGATCATTTACCTCAATTCGGATATCGTCTCCAGGATCCATGACGGCAAACCAGCCGATATC
>JAFDEE010000157.1 GCA_019310525.1 Deltaproteobacteria bacterium
CAATGAGCCTGAGATTTTCCGTGGTTCCCTGGGTGAACTCCGCCGTGATGTTGACTTCGGGAAGGGCGTTGTTGACGCACTGGGCCAGGGGGGAGCCTATATTGTAAAATATCCCCCCGACCGTGGCAGTTCCCATGGAAAGCTGCTTGACTCCCGCCAGGGATTGCCCGGCGAGAAGGACCACCAGCAGGAACATTAAAGTGCCGATGAACAGGGCCGGGGCCCTATGCCTGCCTCTTATTCCCTTGGGTTTCATCTTTTCCCTCCTTGATTCCATGATGGATTCAATGTAATTCTCTCCTCATGCCGTTTTTCTGGTCCTTTTTGAAAAAATCACCTCCTTTCGACCATTCGCCCCATAAAGGAGTAACCGGGTTCCCGGTGAATCTTATGAACAATCTTGAACTCTGAGAAATCTTCGCCTGAAGGCCCAAGGTTCTCTCATTCCCCGAATGGGACAATAAAGAGTAATATTGATAGTGCTTGGACGATGTTCTTCTTTTCCCTCCGCCGCCCGGGTTATCCGTCACTTCGTGGAAGACTTGAGCCGGTCTCTCACGGCGAGCAGATGCTCCTCAAGCAGCCGCCCGGCCTCCGCCTTGTCCTTCCGAATGATCGCCTCCAGGAGACGTTCATGGGAAACCACGGCCTTTCGTGTCATCTCCAGGTTCGGCTTCAAGCGCAAAAGCAGGTTTTCGAGCAGGGCCAGGATGGAATCCACGACAATGACAAAGACATGGTTCTTGGAGGCTTTGGCCAGAATCCTGTGAAACTCAATGTTCTTGTCCGTCGCCATCACCTTCATATCGATTTTCCGCCTCGCCTCCAGCATGTTCTTCCGGAGGGCGGCGATGTCTTCCTCGTCGGCTCGATCAATGACGTCTTCAAGCACAATCTTTTCGATCTTCAGCCGAGCGACAGTCAACTCCTCCAGGGTGACCTTCTCCATCTGAAAGGCATCAAGAAACAGGGAAGTGATTCGATGGAGCACGGTGTCGCTGATGATCGGCCCGCCCCCGTATCCCTTCTGGATCGTGATGAAACCGGAAAGTTCCAGGATCCGCAACGCCTCACGGATGGTCTGCCGTCCAACGCCGAACCGGCTGGCGAGTTCAACCTCAGGAGGAAGCTTGACACCGGGCTTAAGAAGGCCTTGGATAACAAGCTTCTTGATCTCCGAAGCAACTTCCTCGAAGGTTCTCCGGCTCTTTACCGGGCTGAACAGAATCGCCTGATCTACTGTTTTGTCTTCTTCACTTTCCTTTGTCATATGTATCCACCTCCTCCTTCACCGGGCCTTACGGGCATCATGGCTCCCGCTCTTCCACCCGTTCCTCAACCCGGCAAAACCGCCCTATTCAAGCTTCAAAAGGCGCCTCGCGTTCCCTTCATAGATCTTCTTCCGATCCTCCTCGGAAACGGGCAGATGATCCACGATCCTGATGGTCTCCCGGATATACCCGGGTCCCTTTTCAGGATCAAAGGGACTGTCCGAAGCAAAGAGCACGTGGTCCACGCCGAAGAACTCCAGGCCACAGATAGTCCCTGCCATGGAGCCGAAAAGGGCCGTGTCCGCGTAAAACATCTTGAAGTAGTCGAGGTGGGGTTTCTTGAGTTTCTTCAGAATGACCGAGTAGTCCTCGTCCGAGGTGCGGCTGCCAAGCTGGTCCCACCCGGGGCCTACTCGTCCCTCGAAGTAGGGAATCATTCCGCCCATGTGGTGGGTGATGATCTTGAGGTTGGGGAATTCATCGAAATAGTATCCGAAAACCAGCCGCGCCATAGCCACGCTGGTCTCATACGGCCACCCGAAGGTCCACCAGATCTCGTACCTGGATTTGTCTTCAGTAAGATAATCCGGGAAATTCGCGCCACGGCAGGGATGAAGCCAGATCGGCAGATCGTATTCAGCCATCTTGCCGAAAAGGGGTTTGAGTTCCGGGAGGTCCAGAGGTGCGCCGTTCACGTTGGTGTAAAACTGGACTCCGACGGCCTTCAGTTCCTCGATGGCCCGTTCCGTCTCCCGCAAAGCAGCATCTGGATTGTTCAGGGGCAGGGAGGCGATAAAGCCCGGAAACCTGTCCGGATACCTCTCAACGTACTCGGCAAGGCCGTCGTTGGCGGCCTTTGCCAGGTCAGGAGATACATCCGGCCCCGCCAGCTTTTCTATGGGAGGCGAGGCAAGGGAAAGGATCTGGGCATAATCCTCGAACTGATCCATCACCCGGAACCTCGCATCCAGGTCATAGAGGACGGGAACGTTCCTCACCCTCTTTCCCATGTCCTTGTAATCCGGGTTTACCTGCATCATCCTCTCAAAGTATTTCTTCGGAAAGATATGGTTGAAAATGTCAAGCTTCATGGCCCCCTCCTTTATTGATGGATCCGCTCTATAAATGTATTAATGTCAGACATTACATATCATCTCTATTCAGGTTTCGGATGTCAATAAAAATCCGCATCTGCCCTCAAAAAAACCCTATCTAGTGCCCATCCATAAATGAGAAAATTTGTGGTTCTTCCGGAAAAACGATACCTGGGGGTTGTCAAAAAAGAATGGACATGGCAGGACTCCGGTTGTTTGACAACAATTCAAAAGCCGGAGGAGGTCCTGAACATGTCCACAT
>JAFDEE010000158.1 GCA_019310525.1 Deltaproteobacteria bacterium
CTTGACCTTGAACAAAATTGAACGTTTTTCAAAGGTCTCATCCGCTCCACCGTAACACCCGGCAGGCGCTTTTCGCTTTAATTCGAACGGCTGGTCAAGTTTTGCTCAACACGGGATGTCGACCCTTTTCGGGCCATGGCCCCATGTCCTGTCCATTCCCCTGAAATCCGGGTTTCCGATTTCCTCCAAAATGGGAACGGCTCCCGCAAAAAACCGCTCTATATACATCAGCTCCCGGTATTATCAAGGAGCGGAAAGCCTTACTCTCCAGGACAACCATGTCGGATGTTCTGGTACTTATTCACTTTGTCCGTTTTTTCGGTTCCCTATCCTCTTCTTTCGCAACTTCCAAGGACCAGAATGATGCCTTTTATAATAACCCCTGCCCATGGGATTTCAAGGGGTGGGGTAGATTTTCTTTCTTTTTCTTCACAAAATCGATCTCAAATTGATAGCCCGGTCTTTTCCTCCAGTCGAGCCCATCATGGAACCCGCAATGGAAATTCAGGGAAAGTAGAGCTCCCGGCTGCAAGCAGCGGGGTATCAATCAGGGACCTTGTATTTACCGCCGCAACCGGCGGGGAATTCAACCCAAAGGGATTAAAATCTGAGCCTGACGCAGCTTGGTCTCGCCGTAGCCGCGGCGAAGGCGGAAGATAGGGGAAAAGGGCCATTTATGGATGGGCACTAATGAAACCCTCTTCACAATGCCTTTTTAACATCCGGGATTACCGATAACTTCTTTACTTTTTCCCCTACACAGCGTTAAAATAAAAATTCGCGAGTAGGTCCCGTGCCTTTCTTGCGAACCCTCTGTGGTAAGTGAGTCTTCCCTCTCGCTTGTTTTCAGGGGCGGGGATCTGGCAGCAGGTCCCAGAGAAAGCGGGGCCTATTCGCGTTTTTTTATGAACCCCATATATGAAGTCTCTTAAAATCGCGGTTTCAAAAGCCCTTCTATCCTCTCCCTGCATCCCAAACCCGCCCCGGAGTCATTTTTACTCCGGACGAAGCCGCACCAAGGTCGCCCCCCATCCGGATGCGCTTGAATCAAGGTGAAAATCCAAGACCATCGGGTGCCTGGAAAGGAGGCCATGAACCGTCCGCCTCAGGACCCCTTTCCCCTTTCCGTGGATTATGCGAACCTCGAAAATTCCCGCCTCACGGCAGGCGAGGAGATACTCCTCCGTCACCGAGGCGGCATCCCGGGGCGAAAACATGTGCAGGTCCAAGACCCCGTCGAGGGGGTAGCGGGTCTCTTCCAAGATTCACCTCCATCTCCGCTGGAAGTTCTAAAGCGGGGGATTGACTTTCTCAAACCAGATCCCTATCACCTATCGAACAACCCGATATAACACCCCGAAAGGATAGATTTTTCCTGTTTGACTCATCGGAGGGAAAAATCTGTTTGCGACGCGGTGGGGGATAATCGGTGTAGGCGCCTTCATCGGCGTACTCGCCCCGCTCCTTCAAAAACTGGGAAACCCGGGCAACATGGGGATCTGTGTGGCCTGTTTCGAGCGGGACATATCCGGGGCCTTGGGGCTCCACAGGGCTGCGGTGGTCCAGTACCTGCGGCCGGAAATCATCGGCTTTGTGCTGGGTTCACTCATCGCGGCATACCTTTTCAAGGAATTCCGTCCCAGGGCCGGCTCGGCACCTGTGGTCCGATTCTTTTTAGGGGCCTTTGCAATGATCGGGGCACTGGTCTTCCTCGGTTGTCCCTGGCGAACCCTCTTGAGGCTCTCGGCCGGAGACGGAAACGCCATCCTGGGGCTTCTAGGCCTGATCGCCGGAATCTGGATTGGTACCCGGTTTCTCAAGGCCGGATACAGTCTCGGGAGATCAGAGAGGACCCCCGTTGCGGTGGGCTGGCTTCTTCCCCTTTTGATGCTCGGGCTCCTGGCGCTCATGTTCATTTACCCCCAGGTACAGGGCCAGGAGAAAAGCGGCGTGCTTTTTTACAGCGTTAAGGGGCCCGGCGCCATGCATGCACCTTTGGCAGTCTCCCTCATCGTGGGGCTTGCCGTTGGGTTCTTGGCCCAGAGAAGCCGCTTCTGCACTATGGGGGCCTTCCGGGACCTGATCCTTTTCCGCCAGATGCACCTTTTCTCCGGGGTCCTCTCGTTTCTGTTCTTGGCCTTCATCACGAATTTCATTTTTGGCCAGTTTCATCCAGGCTTCGCCAATCAACCCGTGGCCCACACCATGCATTTTTGGAATTTCTGGGGAATGGTCTTGGCGGGCCTGGCCTTCGCCCTGGCGGGCGGGTGCCCTCGCCGCCCGGGCCAACCGGATTGCAGGCAGGTATGCCCGCCCCACTCCTGGAACCCAGGTGTCGGAAATCATTGAACATATCCCCCAGGCCCCGGAAGAAACCCTATCACAGGAGAAAACCTGATGAACAGTTCTCCACATAAACCAGATCCGGCGATTCGCCCCGACATGACCATACTGGACATTGTTTCCGCCTTCAAGGAGACGGAGGCTGTTCTTAAGAAATACGACGGAAAGGCCGGCGTCTGCCTCTGCTGTCAAGCCCTCTTTGATCCCTTGGAGGAAGTTACCAAAAAGTATTCCCTCGACCTCCAGGAGCTCTTGGGCGACCTGAATCATGCCGTCGAAACTTGACATTTGAGATTGATACGGATAAGAGCCCTTCAACAACGGGAGGTTCTTCCCTGAACGGCTGTCCCGACGTGGCGAGATCGACGCGCGATTTTCCGGAAACAACTGAAAAGGATGGCGGGGCGGGGGAGTCACCGGTGGGATTCCGCCGGGAAAATCGACCAATGCCAAGGGATAATCCCATGAAGCCCGATCTCTACTATGAAGTGCACGGCGAAGGAGACACCCTCCTGCTCCTCCATCACGGTTTCGGTTGCAGCAAAATCTGGGGAGAGATTTACCCGACCCTGGTCAAGGCGGGTTACCGAGTTGTCTTCTACGATAGGAGAGGATACGGACGATCGGAAAGGTTCGAGGATTTTCCGGCCTCTTACGTGAGTGACCGCTTCCGCTCCCAATCCGTTGAGGACCTGGCTGCCCTGGTCGAGCACCTGGATCTTCATTCCTTTCATATCGTCGGCCAATGCGAGGGAGGGGTGGTGGCCCTGGATTACACCGCGGCCTTCCCAGATCGGGTCAAAACCATCACTGTCTCGAGCACCCAGTGTTACAGCAGGGTCCCGATGGAGGAGCTCAACCGCGAGAAGTTTCCCACGCCCTTCAAAGACCTTCCGGAGGGACTCCGGAAAAAACTTATCGACTGGCACGGCGAAGAGTATGCCGAGCCCTTTTTCAACCAGTTTCGGCTTTACGGCGGCGCTTACGGCAGGGGGATCTTTGACCTTCGCCCCCTTCTGCCCGACATCACTTGCCCGGTCCTCGTTCTCTATCCAGACAGAAGCTCCATCTTTGACGTGGACCAAGGCCTTGCCTTCTATCACCGTCTCCCCAATGCCGAACTCTCCGTCCTACCCAGGTGCGGCCACAACACTTACGAACATTACCCCGAAGAGTACACCAGACAGATCATTCAATTCTTAAAAAGAAACGGATTTTGATGATCCTGCCGGGTAAAGCGGGTAAAGCCACCCGGAGACCCTTGAAAAACGTTCAATTTTGTTCAAGGTCAAGAAAGGCGAAAAATTTAACCGCCCCGCTAGGTATCCCAAACGGGACAGGCATCCATACATTGAAGTATTTCGAGGATTAAAATTTGAGCCTGACGCCGAGATTGGGCAAAAGGGAGCGTTTTTCAAAGGTCTCACCCGCTTTAGACAGCGGGGTATCTTGAGGGGAATCACCCCGCCCCAAAAACCTGAATCACGCCGGTTCCAATTCTATCCGTCAATATCTCCCCACTCAGTGACACACCTTTGACGTTCGGGGCCCATATTTGACACCTTTTGAAACCAAGGGATCATAAAGCATTAAACCAATATTACACAATTCAACCCATTAAATATTATTCTAATCACCACCATATACCTCGCAACAAACGACGCATAAAAAAGTCTAATTGGCATTGATCATGCATCTATTTGCGATGTCAAGTTGTGAGGATACCCGGCCTACCCCACCCAATCCCGCCAAGAGGAGGGGGTAAAGGTGAGGATCTGGGGGACAAGCTGGTGTGAAATGCAAAACAGTTTCTGAGTATAGCGTAAGATGTGCGGAGCAAAAGTGATCGCTTCGGGAGAGAGAGGGGGTTTAAAGTGATGAAAGGAATCACCGTAGGGAAAAAGATCGCGGCAGGATTCGGTTTGATGATCCTGTTGTCCATGATCATCGGAGGGGGAGGGATCCTGAAAACCACCCAGGTTTCGAACGATGTAAACGATCTATGCGAAACCCATCTTCCTCTTGCGGTTCTGGGTGGTGAACTGGCCGATACTGCCGCAATGCAACGAAACCCATCTTCCTCTTGCGGTTCTGGGTGGTGAACTGGCCGATACTGCCGCAATGCAAGAACTGGCCGTTACACTTTACGTGATTCATGGAGAAGACAAATACATTCAAACCTTTCGGGATCTCGAAAAACAAGAGGATAGGGCGTTCAAGGATACAAAAAAGCTTCTAAGCACAGATCCCGACCTGGTGAAGGCCGGTTGGCCTGCCCTGGTCGACGAGGCAGCAGGGCTTCACGACCGCTTTGTCGAGGCGGGCAACGCGTTGATAGACGCCGCGAGGGCCAAGGATCAGGACGGCATTGCAAGAAAGGCTGATGACCTGGAGGCTGTTTCTCAGGAATTCCATCACAGGTGCTCAAAAAATTCCAAAAAATCAACACCAAGGAGGCGCATCGAGTCGCCATGGAGGCCGCTCGCCAGAGCAGCCTTGCAAGCGCCACCATGAAAGTCATGACCCTCATGACCCTTTTGGCGGGAGTGATTCTTGCCTTCTTCATCACCAGGGGGATAACAAGGCCTATCCGCCGTATCATCGGGGGCCTGAATGAGGCTGCATATCAAGTCGTGGCGGCGGCCGAACAGGTTTCTTCCGCAAGCCAATCTCTAGCAGAAGGATCTTCT